>JBEBSP010000011.1:0-23154 GCA_040394255.1 Agaricicola taiwanensis
GAGAACGACATCGTCCTGCCGATCGTCTTCACCATCCAGGACGGCGACGGCGACACCGCGACGGGTACGCTCAACGTCACGGTCGACGACGACACCCCGGTGGCCCTCGGCACTGCGGTCGACACCTCCGTCAGCGAAGCCCCGCTGCCGAGCATCGACAATCCCGGCGGCCAGACCCAGGTCTCGGTCGGCGACCTGCGGATCGACTGGGGCGCGGACAACGGCTCCAACCGCCACATCGAATTCGCCCGCGACATCAACAACAATCCGACCGGCCCGGCGCTGAAGTCGGACGGCGTGACGCTGGTCTACAAGATCGAGCCCAGCGCCGACGGCAACGAGATCCTCGTCGCCTACAAGCAGGGCGACGCCACCGAGACTCCGGTCTTCACGGTCGACCTGCGCGAGGCGGGCACCGGCTATTACAGCTTCGGCCTGTTCGGCAACCTCGACCATCCGGCGGGCAACGGCGCGGCCGGGATGAATCTGAACTTCACCGTCACGGCCTATGACAGCGACGGCGACCCGCTGGTCCGCACATTCACCGTCAGCGTGGCCGACGACGTGCCGGTCGCGGGCAACGCGGTGGCGACCCTGCGCGAGGATGCGCTCGGCGACGGCTCGGCGGCCAATCCGCCGGTCACCGCCGCGGGCTCGCTCAACGTCGCCTGGGGCGCCGACGACGGCGACGCCCGCTCGGTCACCTTCACGCAGGCCCAGATGCCCCAGGGCCTGGAGTCCGAAGGCCAGCAGGTCCGCTACATCATCACCGCGCAGCCGGATGGCAGCAGTTCGGTGCTCGCCTTCATCGGCGGCCCGCTCGGCTTCCTTCTGCCCATCAACCATGTCTTCTCGCTGACCCTGAGCGACGCGGGCCTCGGCTCCTATACGTTCCAGCTCTATAAGAACATCGACCATCCGGGGGCGGGCGGCGACACGCTGGGCCTCACCTTCGGCTACACCGCCACGGACGGCGACGGCGACACCGCCGCCGGCACGATCCGCATCGACGTGGTCGACGACGTCGTCTCCATCGGCGCTCCGCAGCTCACCAGCGTGGACGAGGACGACCTGCCGCGCGGCAACGACACCCTGCCGCGCGAGCCGCTGACCGTTTCGGGCGGCCTCGCCGTCACCTGGGGCGCGGACGACAATCTGTTCGAGCGCTCACTGAGCTTCACCGGCTCCGACATGCCGGCGGGCCTGACCTCGGGCGGCCAGACGGTGCTCTACTCCATCGTCACCAGCCTCGACGGCAATTCCTACGCGGTCGGCTACGTGCCGGGCTTCCTCGGCGCGGCCAATCCCGCCAACTGGGTCTTCACCGTCGACCTCGACGACAACGGCTCGGGCTCCTACACCTTCAGCCTGCTGCGCCAGCTCGACCATGCGCCGGGCTCCGACAGCCTCGACCTCAATTTCGGCTTCACCGCAACGGACGGCGACGGCGACACCGCGCATTCGACCTTCACCGTGCGCGTCGCCGACGACCTGCCCATCGTCAACCCAAGCCAGACCGGCGTCACGGTCGATGAGGACGGCGGCCTCGCGGGCGGCAATCCGGGCGGCACCGGCGACATCGACGCGGGCGTCACGGCCACCGGCACGCTGTCCTACTCCTTCGGCGCCGACGGCGCTGCGGGCGAAGCGGACAACATCACGGTCGATCTCGCGGCGCTCAACGCCCGGAATCTGACCTCCAACGACGTGCCGCTGAGCTATTCCTGGAACGCCGCGACCAACACGCTGACCGCCACGGCGGGCGCGGTGACGGTCTTCACCTTCCAGGTTACCAACGTGGCCACTGGCGCCTACCGCTTCACGCTGCTGGACGCCCTCGACCACGCGGGGCCGGACGAGGACAGCCTCCTCCTGCCGATCGGCTTCACCATCCAGGATTTCGACGGCGACACCGCTTCCGGTTCGGTGACCATCACCATCAACGACGACACCGCGGTCATCTCCGGCGGCGAGCGCGACTTCACGCTGGACGAGGACGACCTCGCGCACGGCAACAACATCGCGCCTTCCGGCCAGCACGACCATACCGTGCTGGCGGGCAAGTCACTCGGCGTCCAATGGGGCGCAGACGACGGATCGACCCGCGATCTCGCCTTCACCAACGCCGAAGGCCCGACCGGATTCAAGGCCGACGGCCAGACGGTGATCTACGACGTCTCCGCCGACGGGCGCACCCTGACCGCCCACACCGGCGACATCGGCAACCCGGTCTTCACCGTGACGCTCGATCCGAGCGCGGCCAACGGCGCATACACCTTCACGCTCTTCCGCGCGCTCGACCATCTCAACGGCACGACGCCGACCGAGACGCTGGCGCTGAACTTCACCTTCGACGCCATCGATTCGGACGGCGACCACACGCCATCGAGCTTCGTGATCCGCGTCACCGACGACGTGCCGGTCGCGACCGGCGCGGTGGTGTCCGGCACGGTCCACGAGGAAGACATCCTCACCTTCGGCTCGGTCGGCTCCAGCCCCAACTTCGGCCCGGCGACCCTGTCCGGCACGCTGATCTCCACCGTCTCCTTCGGCGCGGACGGCCAGGCGGCACAGGCCTTCACCTTCGCGGCCAACGCCACGGCGCAGCTGTCGGCGCTCGGCCTTGAATCCAAGGGCCTCGCCCTCAGCTATTCCATCTCCGGCGGCGACACCATCGTCGCCCGTGCCGGCGGCCGTCTCGTGTTCGAGTTCGAGATCGACCGTGCCAGCGGCGCATATGAATTCCGCCTGCACGACCAGCTCGACCATCTCGGCGTCAACGCCGAGAGCATCGTGCTCGACCTCGGCGCGATCCTGACCGCCACGGATGGCGACGGCGACGCCATCGGTCTCGGCGGCAAGCTGCTCGTCACCGTGCGCGACGACGTTCCGGACCCGCGCATCGCGCTCACCGGCGCGACCGTCACCCATGACGAGACCCCCGGCCAGAACGGCGCGCCCGCCAACGACAGCGGCGGCTTGACCGCCGCGCTCCTGACCCTCGCCTTCAACGGCATCGCCGACAAGGGCAACGATCCCGACGTACCGGGCAGCGGCGCCATCGGCTACGCCCGCAGCGGCGCGCCCGTGGTCGTCTATGGCCTCGACCTTTCGCCCGGCGCGGACGAGCCCTTCGACGTCTCCCTGGGCCTCGCGGTCACCGATGCCGCCTCTGGCCTGTTCACCACGGCCGGCGATGCGATCACCCTCACGCTGGAAGGCGGCTTCATCGTTGGCCGCGTCGCCACTGGTCCATTCGCGGGACAGGCGGCCTTCGCCGTGGGCATCGACGGCCTCGGCGTCGTCAGCGTCGCGCAATACCTCTCGCTCCAGCACGCCGCGGGCGATCCCAACGATCTCGTCACTCTCGCGGGCAAGATCGCGGCGGTGGTCTCGGCCACCGACAACGACGGCGACACGGTCACCCGTTCGGTCGACATCGGCGGCCAGGTCCGTTTCGCCGACGACGGTCCGACGGCATCCTACTCCGACGGCGTCACCGTCACGGAAAACGCGGATGCCAACGGCGATTTCATCGCCACCTCGGCCAGCGGCCAGCTGATCTTCAGCGGCGGCGCGGACGGCGCGAGCGTGACGGGCGTGACCTACCGCTTCGGCGGCGAGGTGCTCGATCCCGACGCGGGCGGCTGGGCTCCGGTGGCGCTGGAATCCAACGGCGTTCCGGTCACCATCGTGACCACCACGGTGGCCGGCGTCATCACGCTGACGGGCACGGCCACCAGCGCGCCGGTGTTCACGCTGGTGATCCAGCCGGACGGCGCCTACACCTATACGGCCCAGGGTCCGATCGACCATCCCGGCCTGAACCAGGGCGGCGCGGCCGATCCGCTGCGCATGGTGTTCGACTTCACCGTCACCGACGGTGACGGCGACACCGCGACCGAAGCCTTCCAGGTCGACATCCTCGACGACGTCCCGGTCGCTCCGGCGCAGGTCCGCGTCAGCCTCGACGACGACGCGCTGCCGGGCGGCAATCCCGGCGGCATCGGCGATGGCACGGACGCGGCCAACACCTCCGGCACGCTGGCGATCGACTTCGGCGCGGACGGCGGCACGGTGGCCTGGGTGGCCCCGACGCTCGCGACCGGCGGCTACAGCTACCAGATCAACGGTTCGGTTCTGGACATCTTCCAGCTCCAGAACGGCGTCACGGTGAAGGTCCTGACGGCGACGCTCGACCCGGTGACGGGTGCCTACGCGGTGGCCCAGCTGGCGGCGGTCAAGCATCCGACGGCGGCCAACGAGAACGAGGTGCCGTTCAACCTCAACTACCGCGTCACCGACAACGACGGCGACAGCGCCGACGGCATCATCCGCGTGGTGGTGGACGACGACACGCCCACGGCGTCCTATTCCGACGGCGTCACCGTCACGGAAAACGCGGATGCCAACGGCGATTTCATCGCCACCTCGGCCAGCGGCCAGCTGATCTTCAGCGGCGGCGCGGACGGCGCGAGCGTGACGGGCGTGACCTACCGCTTCGGCGGCGAGGTGCTCGATCCCGACGCGGGCGGCTGGGCTCCGGTGGCGCTGGAATCCAACGGCGTTCCGGTCACCATCGTGACCACCACGGTGGCCGGCGTCATCACGCTGACGGGCACGGCCACCAGCGCGCCGGTGTTCACGCTGGTGATCCAGCCGGACGGCGCCTACACCTATACGGCCCAGGGTCCGATCGACCATCCCGGCCTGAACCAGGGCGGCGCGGCCGATCCGCTGCGCATGGTGTTCGACTTCACCGTCACCGACGGTGACGGCGACACCGCGACCGAAGCCTTCCAGGTCGACATCCTCGACGACGTCCCGGTCGCTCCGGCGCAGGTCCGCGTCAGCCTCGACGACGACGCGCTGCCGGGCGGCAATCCCGGCGGCATCGGCGATGGCACGGACGCGGCCAACACCTCCGGCACGCTGGCGATCGACTTCGGCGCGGACGGCGGCACGGTGGCCTGGGTGGCCCCGACGCTCGCGACCGGCGGCTACAGCTACCAGATCAACGGTTCGGTTCTGGACATCTTCCAGCTCCAGAACGGCGTCACGGTGAAGGTCCTGACGGCGACGCTCGACCCGGTGACGGGTGCCTACGCGGTGGCCCAGCTGGCGGCGGTCAAGCATCCGACGGCGGCCAACGAGAACGAGGTGCCGTTCAACCTCAACTACCGCGTCACCGACAACGACGGCGACAGCGCCGACGGCATCATCCGCGTGGTGGTGGACGACGACACGCCCACGGCCATGGGCACCGTGACCGCCACGGTCGACGAGGCCGACCTGCCGCATGCGGGCAATCCTGGCGGCATCGCACAGGGCGTCGGCGGCGATCTCGGCATCAACTGGGGCGCGGACAGCAACTTCGACCTGCGCTCCATCGGCTTCGCCCGCGACGGCGGCGGCAATCCCACCGGCCCCGAACTGGCTTCCGACGGCGTGCCGCTGGAATACGCCATCACCACCAACGCGGGCGGCAACGAGATCCTGATCGCCTACAAGCAGGGTGATGCCGCGCAAACCCCCGTGTTCTCGCTCGAACTCGGCAAGTTCGGCGGCGGCTACTTTGGCTTTGCCCTCTTCGGCAGCATCGATCATCCCGTGGGCAATGGCACGGCGCCCATCAGCCTGGTCTTCACGGCCATCGCCAAGGACGCCGACGGCGACGCCATCGCACGCGATTTCACCATCGACATCATCGATGATGTTCCGTCGATCGCTGGCAACCCTACGCCGGTCAATCTCCTGACCAACGGCGATTTCGCCGATGGTCCCTTCACCCCTGCGGGTTGGGGTCCGGGCGGCGGCTACGCCACCCAGGACATCGGCTGGACCATCGAAGGCACCGAGCCGGGGCAGACCGGCGTGCAGGTCGAACGTGTCGGTTCCGGCTTCAGCGGAATGACCGCCTCGGGTGGCGCATCCATGATCGACATGGGCATCACGCCCGGCAACCTGAAGCTGTCGCAGACGGTCAATGGCCTCGCCGCCGGCGAGAGCTACCAGCTCAGCTTCGAGATGGGCACGCCCGGCACCGGTGCGCTGGAAGTCCGTTGGAATGGTCAGCTCCTGGTCATCCCGGCGATCACTGGCGCCATGGCTTTAGTGACGCTCACCGTCACCGCGCAGGCTGGCGGCAACACGATCGAGTTCAAGGAAGTCGGCGCTGCCAGCGACAACATCGGCACCTATCTCGCCAACATCGCACTGACGGAAATCGGCGCGGGCGTCCCGGCTCATGCCGACGCCATGGGCGAGGACGAGATCAAGGTCATCACCTTGGTCGAAGGTTCGGACTTCGACTTCGGCGCTGACGGCGCGGGCACCGTGGCGATCGACGCCGCGGCGGCCACCATCGCCGGACCGGCCGGCCTCGTGTTCACCCTTCCCGGCCTTGCCTACGACAACGCCACCCACAGCCTGACCGTGACCCCCGACGGGGCCTTCGACGCGCTTTCGGCGGGCGAGATCGCGACCCTGACGGTGCCCTACACGATCACCGATCGGGATGGCGACCCCGTCTCCGGCGTCTTCCAGATCACCGTCACCGGCACCAACGACGTGCCGATGATCGCGGCCATTCCGCCGGTCTCCATCGCCGAGGACAGCACCGTCACCGTGACGCAAGGAGAGCTTCAGGCTTTCCTGAACCTGCTGGTCGCGGACGCCGACCAGGCCAATACGGAACTGTCCTACACCTTCACGGTGGACGGCAGCGTGGTGGCGAACTTCCCCGGTAGCGCCATTCCCGCCAGCATCACCTTCACGCCGCCGCCGAATTTCAACGGCCTGCTCAATGCCTCGCTTTCGGTCACCGACGGCGTCGCGACCACGGTGCGGGACTTCACCATCACCGTCACGCCGGTGAACGACGCGCCGATACTGAGCGCCAGCCTTTCCGGCGCGACCTACACGGACACCGCCGCGGACGACAGCTTCACGGCCGTGGTGGGGCTCCTCACCTCCACCGACGTCGACGCGGGCGATACGGCGGCTTATGGCCTCATCGGCGGCTTGTCGGAGGTCAACACGGTGGCCGGCATCGCCTATGACGTGAAGTCGGTCGGCGCCTATGGCACGCTCTTCGTAAACAGCGTCACGGGCGCCTACACCTATGTGCCGGATGACGCGGCCATGGAGGCCCTGCTCGCGGGCGCGTCGGAAAGCTTCACCTTCACCGTGACGGACGCCGCCGGCGCCACCGACACGGAAAGCTTCACCGTCACGCTCAATGGCGCCAACGACACGCCGGTGGTGGCTTCGGCGAACCACAGCGTCTCCGAGGATGGCGCGTTGACCGGCATGTCGGTGATCGGCTCCGACGCCGACACGCCAGCGGCGAACCTGACCTATTCGGTCTTCGGCGCGAGCCCGGAAGGTCTGGTCTTCAACGCGGACGGGACCTGGAGCTACACACCACCCGCCTCGTTCCAGCCGCTGAACGCGGGCGAGACGGCCAGCATCTCCTTCCTGGTGCGGGCCCATGACGGCACGACCTTCAGTGCGCCGGCCACCATCGCCATCGAGATCGTCGGCGCCGACGACGTGTCGCCGATCACGGTCAACGATCCCGCGCCGGGCAAATTCTATGCCTTCGCCGATCCGGCCGATGGCCCCGGCACGATCAATTTCGACGCCTCGGAGCTGTTCTCCGGCGGGCAGGGGACGCTGACCTATACGGTCAGCCAGGTGCATCACACTGCGTCGGACGGTGACTGGCTCGGCCAGTCCGGCGGCGTCTTCTCCGGCAATCCGGATCAGGGCCCCTGGCTGTTCGGCTATCATTGGTCCGATGCCGGTCTCTACATCCATAAGGTGACGGCCACGGACGCGGCGGGTGCGACGGCCTCCACCTATGTCGCCTTCTCGGCGATCGAGGCCGATGGAGCCACGGTCAACGTCTTCAACAACTCCCCCGCGAACCGCGGATCGGCCAATTCCGCCGACAGCGATCTGATCCTCATCACCAGCAACGGCGTGAACGGCGAGGTCAATGCCGGCGGCGGCCATGACGTCATGATCGGCTACAACACCAACGCCGACCATCTCAACGGCGGCAACGGCGACGATGCCCTTTACGGCCTCGGCGGCGCGGATCGCCTGTTCGGCGGCGCGGGCAACGACTTTCTCAACGGCGGTATGGGGGATGATGTCCTGAACGGCGGCGCGGGACGGGATGTTCTCGTCGGGGGCGGCGGGGCGGACACCTTCATGTTCGACGCCCTGCTCAGCGATCCCGACATCGTCGCGGACTATGGCTTCGGTGAAGGTGATCGCCTCGACCTGAGCGCCCTTCTGGAAAGCGCCTTCGGCGCCCTGCCGCTGCCGGAATGGGACGACCCCGCAAACTTCGCGCGGCTGCAGACGGACGCGACCGGCTCCATGCTCCAGGTGGATATCACCGGTCCTGCCTTTGGCGGAAACTGGGTCGATATCGCCTTCCTCGACGGTGTCGGCGCGGGGGATTCGGTCAAGGTCATCCTCGACAACACCCACGCGAACGGCACGGTGACACTGCTCGCGTGATCCCGTGGTTCGGCATGCGAAAGGCCGTCTTCGGGCGGCCTTTCCGTTCAGGGCGCCTTACGCGCCTCGTTGAACCCGCCGCGCAACGACAGGATACCGCCGGCCGGCTCCACCGTGGACGGCAGGGCAAGTGCCGCGCTGGCAACGAACACCGCGTGCATCCACTGCCCTCCCGAGGCGAGGGAATAGAGCGCGGTGTAACGGTCGATCGCGCTGTCGGGCGCGACACGATCCGTCTGGTTGTCGAGGATATAGCGCTCGCTGCCGATGCGGACGGCGAGCACGGCGTGATCCAGCCGGGTGATCCGGTCGCGCACCAGCACCACGCGCATGGCGCTTTCGGCAACACCCAGCATCTTCAGTGACCAGTATTTGGCGATGACATAGTCCTCGCAATCGCCAGAGCTGGTCAGGAAGGTCAGCGGGCTTGCCCAGCGGTCCGGCATCCCGAAGCGCGCCGCATCGCTTTCATAGACCGCGATGCGGTTGATTTCCCGGCTGACAAAGCTCAACTGCGCCACCGCACTGTGCCGTGCGGCCTCGGACATCATTTTCGCCCAGGCCTTCAGCCGGGGGTGGACGCAGCTGGCGGGCGTGGAAGCGCACAGCGACAGCATGGGTTGCTCGGCTTCGGCCTCGGCGCGCGTCGCCACCCAGTCGGCCAGGCCCGGCGTGGAGGTGACGGGCAGGATGCGCGTTCCGAACACATCGTGCGGGGCGCTCTCGTCGAATCCGGGATAGAGACCGCCCATGGCGGCAACCCGCGATTCCGCGGACGGCGGCGTGCGTCCATTGGCCAATGCCCGCCTGCGGGCAAGATAGCCCTGGATGGTGATCATCTGCGGTTGGCCCGACGCCTGCGCCGCGGCGCTGCGGCGGTCCGAGGCCTGCGCCATGCCGGCGCCCAGCACGATGAGGAGGAAACTGCCGGCGATCAGCCCGCCGGCGATGAACGCGATGATGAGCGCGCGCACATGCACGCGATCGCGCGCAATGCCGCGCGCGGCCAACTGCCGAACCATATCCTGCCGCCTGACCAGAGCATGCCCAGGCGAAGTGAAAACGGTTCGCCGCCAGGACCTGCGCCAACATTTTCTTGGGCCGAATCCGTTTCAACGGGAAGCGGGGCCGGTCCAGCCTGTCCGATCAGCGCTCGCGGAGCGCTTCGTAACGTGCTTTCTTTATTGGCTTCAGGATATAGTCGAGAACAGTCTTCTTTCCGGTTAATATGTCAACAGATGCAACCATTCCAGGAATTATTGGTAAAGGTTTGCTTTCCGAGCCAAGAAAACTTTTATCGGTTCGGACGATTACCCTGTAAAAGGTCTCGTCTTTTTCGTTGGTGATAGTATCGGCGCTGATGCGCTCCACCGTGCCGGTCAACGTCCCATAGATGGTGTAGTCATAGGCGGTGATCTTCACGGTCGCGGTCTGGCCGGGATGGATGAAGGCGACGTCCTGCGGCCGCACCCGCGCCTCGATCAGCAGGGTGTCGTCCAGCGGGATGATCTCGACCACATTGGTGCCGGGCTGGATCACCGCGCCGATGGACGTGACGCTGACCTTGTTGACGACGCCGCGCACGTTTGGTGCGCGCATCTCGGCGCGGCCCACCTTGTCGGCGGCCGCCTTGATCTGCTCGTCGGTGACCGAAAGCTCGCCGCGCAGCCTGGCCAGTTCGTCGCGCACCTCGGCGTTGAACACCGCCTTGATGTTGCGGCCGCGCGCCACGGCCTCGTCGATCGCGGCCAGCGTGCGCGGCCGCGCGCTCTGCACCACGCGCAATTCACCCCGCTGCTGCTCCAGCTCGCGCGCGATGCGCAGGAATTCGATCTCGGGGATGACGCGCTGCTGGTTGAGCCGCTGCGTCAGGTCATATTCCTTGGTCGCAAGCTCGATCGCGGTCGACAGCGCGGTTTCCTTGACCGAAAGCTCCTCCAGTTCCTGCTGGCGCTGGAGCTTCTGCTTGTCCAGCACGGCGAGATCGAGATCGAGCTTGGATTTGCGCGCGCCGAACAGCGCGGCTTCCGCCTCGACGGTGGAGCGCGCGGTGGTGCGCAGCCCTTCGGCGAAGGATGGCTCCGTGCCTTCGGCCTCGGCGCGCAGCCGCGTAATGCGCGCCAGCAGCGCCGCGCGTTTCTGGGTCAGTTCGCCGAGCTGGGAAGCGAAGGCGGTGTCGTCGAGCACCACCACCACCTGATCGGGCTCGGTGACGTCGCCCTCGCGCACGCGGATGTCGGACACGATGCCGGCGTCCAGCGACTGCACGACCTGTGTCAGCCGCGAGGGGATGACGCGCGCATCGCCACGCGTGACCTCCTCCAGTTCGGCGAAGGCCGCCCAGATCAGTCCGACGAAGATGAGGCCGAGCAGAGCCAGCACCAGCGACCAGCCGAAGCGCGGCGTGGTCAGTTCCATGGCGGCGCGCACGTTGTTGGCGAAATCGATGTCGTCGCGGCGGGTGGTCATGACGGGGAAAGCCCTTCCGCCCTGGCCGATGCCGCCATGCGCAGTTTCTCCAGCACCTTGTCGCGCGGCCCGTCGGCCACAAGCTTGCCGCGCTCGAACACCAGCAGACGGTCGACCAGATTGAGCAGCGACAATCGGTGCGTGGAGATCACGATGGTTTGCCGCCCGCCACGCGCGACGTCGGTCAGCCGGATCAGGAACTCGCGCTCGCTGGCGACATCCATGGCGCTGGTGGGCTCGTCCAGGAACAGGATGCGCGGATCGCGGATCAGCGCGCGGGCGAGGCCGACGCACTGACGCTGCCCGCCGGAGAGGGAGCGGCCCCGCTCGCCGATCGGCATGGCGTAGCCCTTGGGGTGGCGTCCGGCGAAATCGTCGACCCCGGCCAGCCTGGCGGCGGCCACCACCTCGGCGTCGGAGGCCTCGGGACGTCCGAACACGATGTTGTCGCGCAAGCTCCCGGAAAACAGGTCGGCGTCCTGGCCGACGAGGGCGACGCCCCGGCGAAGGTCGGCGGGATCGTATTGCCGCGCATCGATGCCGTCGACCAGCACGATGCCTTCCTCCGGCGCGTAGAGGCCCGATACCAGCCTCCCCAGCGTGGTCTTGCCCGAGCCCATACGCCCGATCACGCCGACGCGCTCGCCGGGGGCGATGCGGAACGTGATGTCACTGAGCGCGGGAACGGGGCTTTCCGGGTAGGTGAAGCTGACGCCCTCGAAGGCCAGCGATCCGTCGTTGACGGTGCGGGCGACGAAACGCGCCCCGCGCGGGCGTTCGCCTTCAAGCTCCATGACGGCGTTGAGGCCGCGCAGGGCCACACGGGTCTGCTGGGCGCGCGTCAGCGTGGCGGAGATGGAGGCCAGCGGCCCCAGCACGCGGCCGCTCAGCATCATGGAGGCGATGAGCGCACCGGCGGTCACGGTCCCGTCCTGCACCAGGAAGACACCCCACAGCAGGATGGCGATGCTGACGAACTGGGTGAAGAAGGAGGTGATGCCGGTGGCCAGCGTCGACCAGAAGCGCGCGGCGTGGCTGGAGCGCGCCGTCGCGGCGACCGCCCGGTCCCAGGCCGATTGCAGCCGCCCTTCACCCGCCACCGCCTTGACGGTTTCCAGCCCGCCGATGGCCTCGATCAGCACCGAATGGCGCATGGCCGCCTCGCGCTGGGTTTCCTGCACCGCTTTCTCCAGCGGAATCTGGATGAGGAGCGTGATGCCGATGATGATCGGCACCGCGATCAGCGGCACCAGCGTCAGCGGGCCGACCAGCATGAACATCACGAGCAGGAAGATGAATATGAACAGCAGATCGGTCAGCGAGATCAGGGTCGCGGAGGTGAAGAAGTCGCGCACCGTCTCGAACTCGCGCACCTGATGGGCGAAGGCGCCCGCCGAGACCGGGCGCTTGGCCAGCGACACGGACAGCACATGCTCGAAGATGCGGCCGGCGAGGATCATGTCGGCCTTCTTGCCGGCGATCTCGACGATCTCGCCGCGCACCTGCCGCAGCACGAAGTCGAACACCAGCGCGAAGGTGATGCCGATGGAAAGAGCAATCAGCGTGGGGACCGCGAAGTTGGGGATCACCCTGTCGTAGACGTTCATCGTGAACAGCGGCATGGCCAGCGCCAGCACGTTGATGACCAGAGCGGCGACCACGACCTGGAGGTAGTTCGGCCAGAAGGCCTTGATGGTGGACCAGAACCAGTGGCCCTCGACGCGGCCGTGCCGGTGGGTGGCGACGCCCGCGTCCTCGTTCCCTCCGACCGGCGACAGCAGCACGATGTAGCCGAGATGGTCGCGCGCGAGATCCTCCATGGCGATCTCGCGCTGCGGATAGCCGCCGCAGGCGATGCGCGCGGTGTTGCTGGCGCGGTCGATCTCCTCCACCACCACGAAGCCGCCGCCGGTCAGGCAGACGACGGCGGGCAAAACCACGCCGGAAAGCTGGTTGAGCGGACGCTGGACGATCTTTGACGAAAGGCCCGCGCGTGCCGCGGCGCGTGGCAGGAGGTCGATGGTCAGGATGCCGCCGGTGAGCGGCAGGCCGGAGCGGATGGTGTCGGGACTGACGGCCCGGCCATGCAGGGCGCTGATGTGGACGAGGCATTCCAGCAGATCGTCGCGCACGGGCCCGCTGCCATGCACGGGCTGGACCTCCAGCACCGGCGGAACGTCACTGAGGCCAGAGGCTTCGTTCATGGTGCATGCCATTCCGATCACGCCGGTTTCATACCGCAAACCGGCCGTGCAGGCATCAGAGGCACGCGCGTGCCTCCGGTTTCATTGGATTTAAACTTAATTCTTGCGAAGCGGTTCGACGTAGACCGATCCACCAGCCAGGAAGCCACGGTGCTCGCGTGCGTTCGAGGCGGACTCGAGCGGCGCCTGGATGTTCAGGTTCTTGAGCAGGACGCCCGAGCTCGCCGCGAGCTGGTAGGTCGCGAACAGCCGGATGTACTGGGCCGACGCGAGCTGGATCTGCGCATTGAAACGCGAATTCTCGGCATCCAGAAGGTCGAGCAGGCCGCGGCGCGACAGCTCGTATTCCTCCGAATAGCCGCGGATGACGCCATTGCCGGCGTTGACCTGGCGTTGCAGTGCGCCGATGCGCATGTCCGCGGTCGAGATCGAGTTCCAGGCTTGCTCGACCGCGAGGATGACCTCGCGGCGGATGCGCTCGGTCCGGCTCTGCGATTCGCTGTAGCGTTCGGCCAGTTCGCCGCGGCGGGCGGAGGTGATGCCGCCGTCGAAGATTGACCAGCTCATCACGAGGCGGCCGCCATAGGTGCGATCACGGCCTTCGACGCCGCCGACATCACGCCCGACGGTGGCGGAGCCCTCCGCATAGACCTGCGGAAGATAGCCTGCCTTGGCCTTCTCGAAATCGTAATGGGCGGCATCCGTATCGGCCGAGGCGACCTGGAGCGAGGGATGCGCGGACTGGGCGGCGGCGATGGCCGCGCCCTTGCTGCCGGGCAGGCCGGGAAAGCGGCGCGGCGCGGCGAGGCGCGACGGCTCGACCCCGACGATGGCCCGGAAGCGGGCCTTGGCGTCTTCGAGCGACTTGGTGACATCGCCGACCACGGCTTGCGCGGCGGCGAGGCGCTCGTTGGCCTGCTGGCTTTCGCTGGAGCTGGCGCGGCCGCCCTCGACACGGCCCGAAACGGTGCCGAGGATCGACTGGTGGCGCGAGATGTTCTCGCGGGCGATGCCGAGGATGCGCTGGTGGCGCAGGATGTCGATATAGGCCTCGGCGGCGTCGAGCGCGACCACTTCCGAGCGTTCCAGCACGCGGAGAGCCGCGCCGTCGACGCGGGCCGACTGACGATAGACCTCGTTGGAGGATTCAAAACCGGTGAAGATGTTCTGGCGCACCACCACGCCGACATCGCGGCCGAAGCGCCACTTGTCATTGTCGAGGGCGTTGATGGAATTGGGCCGGTCGGCGCGGGTCGGACCGGCGCTGGCCTGCACGGACACCTGCGGCAGGAACCGTCCCCAGGCCTGGCGCAGTTCGTAGTCCACGGCGCGGCGGTTGGCGCGCGCCTCACCGATGGAGGGATTGGTTTCAACCGTGAGGCGAATGGCCTCCTCGATCGTCAAGGCCTGGGCCGAACCGGCCACGGCGTTCAACGCAAGCACGGTGGCGACCGACACGGCAATCCGGCCAGCGCGGAACTTAGACATCCAGCATCCCCATTCAACTTGCCCCAGTAGGGTGATCTCTAAGCAAACTGCGGGAAAACTCAACTCGATGTGAATCGCTTGGATTGGAACTGTGGCGGTAGTGCAACAGGGTTTTGATGCGAAATACCGCCCTAGTCTGCACTCTCCAGGCTGAAGACTCAGCCCTTCGCGTGGTGTGCTTCACTGCACTCGGCACATCGCCGTGATTTCACCCAGCCGTGCGCTTTCGACGTCGGACAGGGGCCGACTAAGGATCGCATTCCATAATCCGGATTGTTTGAGGCCGTCCGAGGCGCAGGCACAGAAGGTCTGGCATGTCCCGGCACTGGTTCCGGCCGTCATGCAGCTCTGTTGGCAGCTGGCGGCGAACTTGCGTCCCTCGGCGGCGAGGTCCGGTCCGGCGGCGAGCGCGATCAGCCAGACGGCGCCAAGGAAGACCGGCTGGTGGACAAGATAGACCCACAGGCTGTGCCGTCCGCCCCAGACCAGGAGACGCCCGGCCGGTCCTCCGGGCTGCCAGCGGGCGGCGGCAAGGGATGCGATCCGTGGCAGCGCCAGCCGCGCCGCCGCCACGCCCGCCAGCACCGCGCCGAACCAGGGCAGCAACGGCACATAATCATTGGTGACGGGAGGTTTTGGCGCGAGCCCGACCCACAGCAGGGCAGGATGGGCGAAGACGGCGTGCTGGACCGCGAACGGCAGGACGAGAGCCACCGCCGCGACGGCGATCACGACGGCGACCGGCGCGCGCAGGAAGGGCAGGGCGAGCACGCTGGCAAGGGCGATGTGATGCAGGATGCCGAAGAAGATGAAGCTTGCCGGAAAGGCGATCCAGGTCGCCAGCGTGATGCCGGCGGCGGCCCCGGCCACGAGGCCGAGGCGGCGCAGGTAGGCCCGGCGGTTCAGCCCATGGCGGGTGGCCAGCACCAGGCTGACGCCGACGATGAACAGGAACGAGCCGGCGATGGCCCGTGCGAAGACGCGCCAGCCCGGATCGAGCGCCACGTCCACGCCGATGAGATTGAAGAAGCTGAGGTCCCAGGCGAAGTGATAGACGAACATCGCGGCCAGCGCGGCGCCTCGGGCGGCGTCGACGACCGGAAAGCGGGCGGGTAGCGCGGCGTCGGTTGCCGCCATGGTCCGGGACGTGGTCATCAGCCCTTGATCAGGAAAAGCACGGCCATTGTGAGGCCGGTCAGGACGATCGCGGCCCTGAGGACGGGCGCGGGGATGCGGCGTGCGAGGCGCGCGCCCGCATAGCCGCCGGCGATGGCGGCGAGCGTCATGATCCCCGCCTCGGTCCAGTGCACCGCGCCGCCCAGCGCATAGGCGGCGACCGCGATGGCGGTCAGCACCGCCGACAGGACGTTCTTGAGCCCGTTCATGGCGTTGAGGTTGGTCAGGCCGAACAGGGCGAGATGGGCGAGCAGCAGGATGCCGAGGCCGCCGTTGAAATAGCCGCCATAGACCGACACGACGAAGAGACCGGCGAGCATGGGCCGTCGCCCATGGGCTCCGGTGCGCCGCAGCGCGGAGGCCAGCCATGGCCCGAAGGCGAACAGGGCCGTGGCGGCCAGCAGCAGCCAGGGCACGATGGCGCGGAACAGGTCGTTGGGCGTGGCCAGCAGCAGGAGCGCGCCGGCAAGTCCGCCCGCCAGGCTGACCGCCGACAGCGCGACGAGGCCCGTGCCCTCGACCGGCGCCAGGTCGTGGCGGAATCCCCAGGCGCCGCTGACATAGCCGGGAAGCAGCGCGACCGTTCCGGTGGCGTTGGCGGCGACCGGCGGCACTCCGGCGGCGATCAGCGCCGGCAGCGTCAGGAAGCTCCCGCCCCCCGCGACGGCGTTGAGGCCACCGGCGACGAAGGCTGCAACGAGCAGCAGGAGGATGGTGGCGGGATCGGGCATGAAGGGAAAAGCCGGACGGGAACGGGAGCCCTATGGCTACGCCGCTCCCGTGCCGGGATCAACCGCCATGGTGCATCAGCCCGCGCGCACCATGCCAAGGAAATCGTCGACCTGCTGCCGCAGTTTCTGGGCGTCGGAGGCGAGCGATTGTGACGCCTGGAACAGTTCGGACGCCGAAGTGCCGGTGTCCTCGGCCATGGACCGCACGGCGGAAATGCCGGAATTCAGCTCGTTGGTGCCCAGCGCCGCCTGGGCGATGCTGCGGGCGATGTCCTGGGATGCCGCCGACTGCTCCTCGGTCGCCCCCGCGATTGCCGCGGCGATTTCGTTGAGGTCCTTGATCCTCTGGCCGATGGCGCCGATCGAGCCGACGGTGCGGTTGGTGGCGGACTGGATGCGGGCGATATGGGTTTCGATTTCCTCGGTCGCCTTGCCCGTCTGGCTGGCGAGCGCCTTGACCTCGCTGGCGACCACGGCGAAGCCGCGTCCCGCCTCGCCGGCTCGCGCCGCCTCGATGGTGGCGTTGAGCGCCAGGAGATTGGTCTGCTCGGCGATGTCGCGGATGATGCCGACGATGTCTTCGACCCGGCGCGCGCTTTCGGCGAGGTCCTGCACCTCGCTGTCCGTGGTCTTGGCTTGGTCGGCGGAGGCCGAGATCAGATGCGCGGCGTTCGATATCTGCTGGCCGATCTCATGGATGGAGGCCGACAGTTCCTCGGAGGCGCCGGCCACCGACTGGACATTGGCGGAGGTCTGTTCGGACGCGCTGGCGACCACCACCGACTGATGCGAGGTGCTCTCCGCGCTTTTCGACATCGCTTCGGCGGTTCCGACGATCTGCGCGGAGGACGACGACACCGTCTGGATCACGGACCCGACAGCATCCTCGAACTGCGCCGCCATCTGGTGGAGCGCCGCGCGGCGCTCCTCGGCCTGGCGTGTTTCGGCGGCGGCCTGGGCGGCCTTCAGCGCTTCCGTTTCGACGAGAACGTCCCGGAACCGCACCACGGTCTGCCATATGGAGCCGATTTCGTCGCGGGACTGCGAAGGTGTGACCGGCGTCGTGAGATCGCCGTCGGAAATCCGCTTGAGCGTTTCGCTGAGGCGCACGAGCGGGCGGCTGAGATGGGCCGTGCCGATGTAGAGCGCGACGGCGAGGCCGACCGCAAGGCCGATGGCGGCCGTGGCAAGCACCGTTATGAGGATGGTCTGGCGGAAGCGGTCGATATTGGCGCTGACCGCCTCGAAGTGCTCCTGATCCCTCTTGACCAGGGAATCGATCTCGGCCTGGAAGGCCTTGCGATTGGCGCGGTTGGCCTCGTTGTTGCCCTGCGTGTTCGCGGCGTCGGTGCTGACTTCGGTGCCCAGCCGGACCGTGTCGAGGCGAAACGCGCGGAATTCCGCCGCGCGCGCCACCACGGCGTCGAAGGCCGCGCGCTCGGTTTCGGCGACAAGCGGGCGCCATTCATCCAGCAGGGTGTCGATCTGGTCGAGCTGTGTCCGGATGCCGGCGGCGAAAGGCTTGGCCGCATCGGTCGAACTGGCGGCATAGATGCCGCGCGCGTCCATCACCACTCCGGTGACGAGCCGGTTGAGATGCTCGCCGTTGTAGGCGCGCGCCGAAGCGTTCTCGAGCGCTTCGATATGCCCGTCATAAGCGTTCAGTGCATAGACAGCCACGCCGGCGACCATGGCGGCTGTCAGCCCGAGCACGCCAACGATTGAGACTACCTTACCGCGTATATTCATGGTCCAGATCCCCGTTCCCTGCGTTATCGATAGCAACGCAAGGTAAATGCAATCACAACGATCAGCGGTCATGGACGGCCTTTTGCAAGAGCCATGGCCGGGGTGGTGGTTGTCCAGGCGTATCCCTTCGCTTCCTCTGGTACGATCAGGATTGGAATGATGAAATCGCGACGCCCGATGATGTCGGGTTGCCAGGAAGGAAGGCCATGCTTCGCATCCCCGGACTTCTGATCGCATGCTGCCTTGCCGCCGCGCCGGCCGTGGCCCAGCAGGCGTCCGACACGCTCGCTCCCGAGCGGGCCGCGCAGGTCTCCGTCAAGCAGGCCGTCACGGCACGGAACTGGATGGTCGCCGCCGCCAATCCCATTGCCGCCGAAGCGGGGGCCGAGATACTGCGTGCGGGCGGCAACGCCATCGACGCCATGGTCGCGGTCCAGCTGGTGCTCGGCCTCGTCGAGCCGCAGTCCTCCGGCCTTGGGGGCGGGGCATTCCTGGTCTACTGGGACGCGGCGGAAAAGCGCCTCGCCACGTTCGATGGCCGTGAGACGGCTCCCATGGCGGCGACCCCGACGCTGTTCCAGAACGATGCGGGCGAGCCGCTCGCGTTCATGGACGCGATCATCGGCGGCCGGTCGGTCGGTGTCCCGGGCACGCCCCGGCTTCTGGAGGCGGCGCACCGCGCATACGGCAAGCTCGCCTGGGGACGCCTGTTCCTGCGTGCCATAAAGCTGGCGGAGGACGGTTTCCCCATATCGCCCCGGCTGGCCGCCCTGGTGGCGGCGGAAGGGGATGCCCTGAAACGCCACGAAGGTCCCCGATCCTACTTCTTCGACGAAGCGGGGCGGCCGCTGCCCGCCGGAGCCACGCTGCGCAACCCCGCTTATGGCGCAACGCTGCGCACCCTGGCGGAGGAAGGCGTCGATGCCTTCTACGACGGGCCGATCGCCGCCGACATCATCGCCGCCGTGCGCGGCGCAGCCGGCAATCCCGGCGTTCTGTCCGCCGGGGATTTGAAAGCCTATCGCGTCAAGCAGCGCGAAGCGGTGTGCGCGCCCTATCGCGTCTATGAGGTCTGCGGCATGGGGCCGCCCAGTTCCGGCGCACTGACCCTGGGGCAGATACTTGGACTGGTCGAGGGGTTTGACCTGAAGGGGCTCGGCGCGGCCTCGCCGGAAGCGTGGCAGATCATCGGCGACGCCTCCCGGCTCGCCTTCGCCGACCGCGAGCGCTACATGGCCGACAGTGATTTCGTGCCCATGCCGGTGAAGGGGCTCGTCGCGAGGGATTACCTCACGGCGCGGGCGGGGCTGATCCGCAAGGGCAGGCGGCTGGACGAGGTGAAGCCGGGCGATCCGAAATGGACCCACGCCGGTCTCTGGGCGGACGGCGCCTCGCCGGAGTTGCCCTCCACCAGCCACATCTCCATCGTCGATGGCGCGGGCAATGTGGTGTCCATGACCACCACCATCGAGGCCGGATTCGGCTCGCGCCTCATGGTCCGGGGCTTCCTGCTCAACAATGAGCTGACCGATTTTTCCTTCAGGAGCCATCGGGACGGAGTGCCGGTGGCCAACCGGGTCGAGCCGGGCAAGCGGCCGCGCTCCTCCATGGCGCCCACCATCGTGCTGAAGGACGGCGCGCCCTACATGTCGGTCGGATCGCCCGGCGGCAGCCAGATCATCGGCTATGTGGCCAAGGCGCTGATCGCGCACATCGACTGGGGCATGGACATCCAGTCCGCCATCGCGCTGCCGAACCTGGGCAACCGTTTCGGCCCGATGGAGCTGGAAAGGGGCACGGACGCCGAAAAGCTGAAGCCCGCGCTGGAGGCCATGGGCTATGAGGTCAAGGTCGGCGACATGCCCTCCGGGCTGCAAGGCATCGTTATCGGGCCGGATGGCCTCATGGGCGGAGCCGACCCACGCCGGGAAGGCGCGGTGATCGGCGAATGAGGGGCTTGCTTCCGCGGGATCACCGCGCGTAAGCCCTGAAAATGCGGTTCGACATCCCTCTTCCCATTGATGATGCGGTCCCGGCGGTCGAAGAGGCGCTTCGCGGCGGTCGGAATCTGGTTCTTGTCGCGCCGCCCGGCGCGGGCAAGACGACGCGCGTCCCCCTCGTCCTGCTGGATGCGCCCTGGCGTGGCGATGGCCGGATCATCCTGCTCGAACCCCGCCGCCTGGCCGCCCGCGCTGCCGCGTCCCGCATGGCGGAAACGTTGAGATCGGAGGTGGGAGAGGTGATCGGCCTGCGCGTGCGCCTGGGGTCCAGGGTGTCCGCGCGTACCCGGATCGAGGTCGTCACCGAAGGCGTTTTCGCCCGGATGATCCTGGACGACCCCTCGCTCGACGGGGTCGCCGCGGTGATCTTCGACGAGTTCCACGAACGCAGCCTGGACGCCGACCTCGGGCTCGCCCTCGCTCTCGAATGCCAGGAAGCTCTTAGGGAAGACCTGCGCATACTGGTCATGTCGGCAACCCTCGACGGCGCGAAGGTCGCCCGTCTTCTGGGCGATGCCCCGGTGGTCGAGAGCGAAGGCCGGAGCCATCCGGTCACAACCCGCCATCTGCCGCGCGACCCACGCGTCCGGATCGAGGATCAGGTCGCGGATGCCGTGCTGGATGCCTTGAGGAATGAGACGGGAAGCCTGCTTGTCTTCCTGCCGGGGCAGGGCGAGATCCGCCGCACGCACACCCGTCTGGAAGCCCGTGTCGGGGCCGATGTCGATGTGGTCGACCTGCATGGCGGGCTCGATCCCCGCGATCAGGACCGCGCCATTCGGCCCGCGCCGGCAGGGCGGCGAAAGGTCGTTCTCGCCACCTCGATCGCCGAAACGAGCCTCACGATAGAAGGAGTGAGGGTCGTCATCGACGCGGGCCTCGCGCGCGTTCCCGTCTATGAGCCCGACAGCGGATTGACGAGGCTCGCCACCGTCAAGGTCTCGCGCGCCGCCGCCGACCAGCGTCGCGGCCGCGCCGGCCGCACCGAACCCGGCGTCTGCTATCGCTTGTGGGAGGAGGCCGCCACGGCCAGCCTCGAAGCTTTTGCAAGGCCGGAGATCCTGAGTTCCGACCTGACCGGTCTCGTGCTCGATCTGGCGGCCTGGGGCGCAACCGATCCCACCAATCTGCCTTGGCTCGACAGTCCCCCGGAGCCCGCCGTGGCGGAAGCAAGAGCGCTGCTGAGATCGCTCTCGGCCCTTGATGCTGATGGCAGGATAACACCTCGTGGCCGGCAGATCAGGGCCTTGCCGCTGCCGCCGCGCCTTGCCTCCATGGTGCTGGAGGCGGCCCGAACCGGCGATGCCGGGCTGGCGGCCCAGATCGCGGTGCTGCTCGTCGAGCGGGGATTGGGCGGCGACGACACCGATCTCGCCGAGCGTCTGGCGCGGTTTCGCCGCGACCGGTCGCGGCGTGCGGAGGATGCCCGGCGGATGGCCGCGCGGTGGGCGGCGGGCCTGGGCGATCAGGGCGGGCATCCAGGCTCGTCCAGCGTGGGCGTCATCCTGGCCCACGCCTATCCCGACCGGGTGGCGCAGGCCCGTGGGCAAGCCGGCGCCTTTCGGCTGGCCAACGGCCGGGGCGCGCGGCTGGACCCGGCCGAACGCCTGGCGCGCGAGCCGTTTCTGGTTGCCGCCGAAGTGGCCGGCTCGGCGGCATCGGCCCGCATCGTGCTCGCCGCCTCCATGACCCAGGCGGAAGTGGAGGAGACCTTCAAGGACCGGATCGTCTCCGGTGAGGCGGTTGTTTTCGACCCGGCGCGAGGCGCCTTGCGCGCGCGGTTCGAACGTCGCCTTGGCGCTTTGCTGCTGGAAGAGCGTCCTTTGACCGTGCAGGCAGGAGAGGCCGCGGCCCGGGCTTTGGCCCAGGGCATCGGGACGCTCGGCGTCGATGCCCTGCCGTGGACCGGACATCAGCGGCAATTGCGTGATCGTGTCGCGCTCCTGCGCCGCATCGAAGGCGACCAATGGCCGGATCTGTCGGACGACGCCTTGAATGGCGGTGTTCTGGAGTGGCTTGCCCCCTTTCTGACCTCCATGACCTCCCTGGCCCAGATCGGCGCGGATGACCTTGCGTCCGCCTTGCAGGCCCTGTTGCCTTACGATCTCCAGCGGCGGCTCGACCGCCACGCACCCACGCATTTCGACGCGCCCTCGGGCTCCCGCGTGCCCATCGACTATGCGAGGGGAGAACCGACGCTGTCCATCAGGGTCCAGGAATTGTTCGGCCTTGGCAGCCATCCCTCCGTGGCGGATGGCAGGATGCCGTTGCTGCTGGAGCTTCTGTCCCCCGCCCGGCGTCCCGTTCAGGTCACGCGCGATCTTCCGGGCTTCTGGCGGGGGTCCTGGGCGGCGGTGAAGGCGGAGATGAAGGGCCGCTACCCGAAACACCCCTGGCCCGACGATCCTCTCAAGGCCACGGCAACCAATAAAACAAAACGTCACGATGCATTGTGAACGAACCGGCGTTTCGGGCGTTATCGATCCATGACCTTTACGGAAACGAGGATCGACATGCGTTTCGTCGCGATTTTCATGGCCGCGGCCCTTGCCGCGTCTCCCGCAGTGGCTGATGTGAAGGATCGTCCGCCCGATGGCTCGAAGCTGCTGTCCGAGATCATCGCATCCGTCGAGAAGCGCGAGAATTTTGCGTTCATCGACGAGGTCGACCTGGAGGACGGCATATATGAAATCGTCTACTTCATGAAGGACGGCGCCGAGGTGAAGCTCAAACTTGATCCCCGCACGGGACAGCCTCCCGTTCAAAGCCAGCCCGCACGCTAGCCTGGCGCATTCGCCCCTC
>JBEBSP010000012.1:0-23038 GCA_040394255.1 Agaricicola taiwanensis
GGTGTAGGGACTAAACGCCGGATTGAAGCGGGACGCCGGAAGGCGTGGGCTCATTTTCACCAAACGAGCCCCGTCCGTGACGAGCGGACACCCACTGAATGCGCCGATCCCGGCGTCCCGTCCCCTCACCACCCGGAGGCCATAAGGCCGGCCGGTTCAAAGCCGTGTCACACCGGCATCCGCCAGGCGTCGGCGTCCTTGACGCCCGCGGCGATAAGCTCGTCCCAGGCCTCTTCCGCCGTTTCGGCATAGCGGAACAGCCCAACGTCCTCGGGCGCGATCGTGCCGTGCTCGATCATGACGTCGAAGTTGATGAGGGAGGTCCAGTAGGCCTTGTCGAACAGCACCACCGGCAGCGCCGGGGCCTTGCCGGTCTGCGTCAGCGTCAGCAGCTCGAACAGTTCGTCCAGCGTGCCGAAGCCGCCGGGAAACACCACCAGCGCATTGGCGCGCATGGCCAGATGCATCTTGCGCATGCCGAAATAGTGGAACTGGAAGGTCAGGTCCGGCGTGGACCAGGGATTGGGCTCCTGCTCGTGCGGCAGGCGGATGTTGAAGCCGATGGTCGGTGCGCCCGCCTCCGCCGCGCCGCGGTTGGCCGCTCCCATGATGCCGCCGCCGCCGCCGGTGGCGATCACGTTGTCGCGCACGCCGTCGTGGTCGTCCAGCGCGCCACCGCGCTCGCTGGCGATCCGTCCGAAGGCCCGCGCCTGCTCGTACCAGAAGCCATGCCGGCCGCCACCGTTCTCGCCGAAGCGCGCCGATCCGAACACCACGATGGTCGAGCGAACGCCCCAGCGCCTGAGCGCTTCCTCGGCCTTGGCGTATTCCAGCAGGAAACGCACCCCGCGCATGCTGTCGCCCAAGAGGAACTCCTGGTCGAGCGCGGGCAGCACGAAGGATGGCGCGGCCATCTGCGGTGTGTTGGAGGGGATGTCGTCATTCATGATGTCTTCTGTCTCCCCTCGACCCAGCGGAACAGCAACCGGGCTCCCAGCATAACGGCGAAAATTCTTACGATGTGGTGAGTTGCCACAAATGCAACCTCGATCTGCAGGACGATGGCGATCAGGCTCATCTCGGCGATGCCCGCGGGTGAATAGGCGAGGATCAACGGAATGCCGCCATAGCTGGAGACCATGGACATGCCCTCGGCAAAGCAGATGGTGATGACCAGAAGCATGGCCGTTGCCCCGAGGGACAGGCCAAGCACCCGCAGGATGTCGCGCGGCGGCGTCCCGGCGAAGCGGCAGCCCACGATGGCGCCCATCACCAGCTGTGCGACGGATACGATTTCATATGGCAGGGAGAAATTCGTGAGGCCGGTCGCATGCACGACGACGCTCGCGATCATCGTGCCGAGCAGGTATTTCGAGGGCAGCCGGAGCATGTGTCCGAGAAGGCTGCCGGCGAAAGCGGTGCCGAGCAGCCAGAGCAGGACTGTCCAGTCGGCGTCGAGAATGGACAATCGGGTGCTGGTGCCCCGGTTGGCGATGTCCGTGCCCGACAGCCACTGGACGAGAAAAGGGACCACCATGACGATGGTGAAAACACGGGCGCTCTGCACCATGGCGATGACCCGCGTGTCGGCGCCCTTCTCATCGCCCAGCACGATCATCTCGGCCAATCCGCCGGGCATGCCCGCGAAATAGGATGTCTGGAGATCGAAGCCGCCGATCTTGTGCAGGTAGAAAATGCAGACAAGACCCGAGACGAGGATGAAGGCGAACAGCCCGAACAGCGTCGGCAGCCATCCGGGAATGCTGGTAATGACCTGAGGCGTAAATCCCGAGCCCAGCAGAACGCCGATCAATGCGATGACAGGCGGGCGCACGGTCGTCGGCGCGGCGACCGGCAGACGGACGAGGGTTGCCAGCAGGCAGAAGGTCATGGCCCCCAGCATCCATGCAAGTGGCAGATGGAAGTGGTTGAAGACAAGCGCGCCGCAAAAACTGAGCATCATAGCCAAGGCGAATCGGCCATAGGGAAAGCGGCTCGGCGCGAGGGCCAGGAAGCCGTCGCGCCATTCCGCGAACAGACTACGGATCACGTGGTTACTCCGGGAAGGGATGCCGGCGGCGGCTCGAGAATCATGCGAGCCGTGATGAATGTATACAGCATCATAGACGGCTTGGCGGGATGATCCAGAGCGGCGCGGGCGGATCAGGCGGGAAGCGCGGTTTCCACCAGCCGCACCCAGTAGGACGCGCCATAGGGCAGCAGCGCATCGTTGAAATCATACTTCGGGTGGTGGAGGTTGGCCGATGCGCCGTTGCCCGCGAAGATCATGGCGCCGGGCCGCTTCTCCAGCATGAAGGCGAAGTCCTCGCCGCCCATGGTGGGCGCGGTGGCCGCGTCGACCGGACCGCCGACGCTGGCGGCGACGGAGGCGGCAAGCTCGGTCTCATGGCGGTGATTGACCGTGACGGGATAGTCCCGCGAATAGGTCGCGGTGACCTTGGCCCCGAACAGTGCCGCGCTGGCCGCGGTGATTTCCAGGAAGCGCCGCTCCAGGAGGTCGCGCACCTGCGGGTTCAGGCTGCGCGCCGTGCCGCTGAGCACGGCGGTCTCGGGGATGATGTTGTCGGCGCTGCCGGCATGGAAAGTGGTGATCGAGATCACGCCGGCCTCGGCCGGATCGAGGTTGCGCCCGACGACCGATTGCAGCGCCGCGACGATGTGGCTGCCGATGAGGATGGGATCGACGCATTTGTGCGGCCGCGCCGCGTGGCCGCCGAGGCCGTGGATCTCGATCTTCAGGCGATCGGCGGAAGCCATCATGGCGCCCGGCCGGATCGCGAACTGCCCAACGGGAAGGTCGGGGAAATTGTGCATGCCGAACACCCGCTGGATGCCGAAGCGCTCCATCAAACCGTCGTCGATCATGGCCTTGGCTCCCGCGCCGCCCTCCTCGGCGGGCTGGAAGATCACCACGGCGCTGCCGTTGAAAGCGCGGGTCTCCGCCAGATGGCGCGCGGCGCCGAGCAGCATGGCCGTATGCCCGTCGTGGCCGCAGGCGTGCATCACGCCGGCGTTCCGCGACGCATAGGGCAGGCCCGTTTCCTCGACGATCGGCAGGGCGTCCATGTCGGCCCTCAGGCCGATCACCTCGCCGGATGCGGTCGAGCGGCCATGAATGACGCCGACGACGCCGGTCCGCCCAATCCCGGTGGCGACCTCGTCGAGGCCGAAGCTCCGCAGCATGTCGGCGACGAAGCCCGAGGTCCGGTGCTCCTGATAGGCCAGTTCCGGATGGGCATGGATGTCCTGCCGCCAGGCCGTCATGTCGTCTGTGAGGGCGGCAATGCGGTTCAGGACGGGCATGGTTGTGCCTCAAGGGTCGAGCGGAAATCCCAGTCTAGCAAATTCGTGCATCCGTTTCAGGTCGGGGCGCGTTACCGGCGTTTGCGCCGCAGACGTCTGTTGTTGGCCTTCAGGCGGACCAGGGTCGGCGCCATCATGGCCCTTGTGAGGGTAGCCGAGGCTCCGACCATGGTGTCCGGCTGCGCCGCGAGCGCCATGATGGCGGTGGGAATGGCCGCCGCGCCCGAGAGGGTGGCCGCCCATTTCTCGACCACCATGCGTGTGAGTTCCGGATCGCTGGCGAGTTGGCCTTTGGCGCTGGCGTTCGCAAAGCCGATCATGCGCCGGGTGACGACCTCATTGGCGGCGATCTGCGCCGAGGCAAGATCGGAGAGTAGGCGGAACCAGGGAGCAAACACGCGATACCTATATCACCGCATCGTGGGGATGACGAATTCTGCGCCGTCCTTGATGCCTGAGGGCCAGCGGGATGTGATCGTTTTCGTCTTCGTGTAGAATCGAACGGCGTCGGGGCCGTGTTGGTTCAAATCACCGAACCCCGAGCGTTTCCAGCCGCCGAAGGTGTAATAGGCCAAAGGCACCGGTATGGGAACATTGATGCCCACCATGCCGACGTTGACGCGTGACGCGAAATCCCGCGCGGTATCGCCGTCGCGGGTGTAGAGCGCCACGCCGTTTCCATAGTCATGGGTGCTTGGCAGGGCGAGGGCCTCCTCATAGCTTCCGGCGCGCACCACCGACAGGACGGGCCCGAAGATCTCGTCCCTGTAGATCCGCATGTCGGACGTGACGCCGTCGAACAGACAGCCGCCCATGAAATGGCCGTTCTCGTAACCCTGGAGGGTGAAACGCCGCCCGTCGACCACAAGCCGCGCGCCTTCCTCGACGCCAAGCGACACATAATTCTTGACCCGGTCGAGATGCGCCTTCGTCACCAGTGGCCCGAAATCCGCCTCCGGGTCGGTGGACAGACCGACCTTCAGGCCCGCGACCCGTGGAGCCAGCTTCGCGACGAGCGCCTCGGCGGTGTCATGGCCGACCGGCACGGCCACCGAGATCGCCATGCAGCGCTCCCCGGCCGAGCCGTAGCCCGCGCCGATCAGGGCGTCGACCGCCTGGTCGAGATCGGCGTCGGGCATGATGACCATATGGTTCTTGGCGCCGCCGAAGCATTGCGCGCGCTTGCCGTGCTGCGCGGCGGTTCGATAGACGTAATGGGCGATGTCGGATGATCCGACGAAGCCGACGGCCATGATCCGGGGATCTTCCAGCAGGGCATCGACGGCTTCCTTGTCGCCGTTGACGACGTTGAAGACGCCCCTCGGCAGGCCGGCCTCCACGAAAAGCTCGGCGAGGCGCAGCGGAACGGAGGGCGCGCGCTCGGACGGCTTCAGGACGAAGGCGTTGCCGCAGGCAATGGCAGGACCGGCTTTCCAGAGCGGGATCATGGCGGGAAAGTTGAACGGCGTGATGCCGGCGACCACTCCGAGGGGCTGGCGGATGGAATGCATGTCGATGCCCGGACCGGCACCCTCGGTAAACTCGCCCTTGAGCAGATGCGGGATGCCGCAGGCGAATTCGACGGCTTCCAGCCCCCGCTGGATGTCGCCCCTGCTGTCGGCGATGGTCTTGCCATGCTCGCTCGACAGCAGCCGGGCAAGATCGTCCATTTCGCTTCGGGCAAGCTCCAGGAAGCGCATCATGACGCGAGCGCGTTTCTGCGGATTCTGGCGCCGCCATTCGTCGGAAGCCGCTTCGGAGTCGGCGATGGCTGATTCGACCTCGCGGCGAGAGGCGAGCGCAACCAAAGATTGAACATCGCCTGTGTTGGGGTCATAGACCGGCGCCGTTCGCCCGCTGCCGCCGGCCAAGGCTGCTCCGCCTACGAAATGTCCGATCTCTTTCATCCAGAGGCCTCAACGTTCGGATCGTTATGTCAGCGTTACCACGAATGGCTAACGGATTTTACCGCTAAAGCGGGCATACAGGATGCTGACGACAGCATATGGTTGCAAATGTTAGTTAAGCACGCTTAAGTTGTTGTCGGTAACGAATCGCGTTCCTCTTCGCCATTTTCCCATCCCTTGAACGCTGCGGCAGCCCGCGGCGCAGGAGACGCGTATGCCCAGACGTCATGACTCACACGAACCCGTTCAATTGACCATGGCCGATGTTGCCCGCGCCGCCGGAGTATCAGCTATGACGGTGTCCCGGGCATTGAAGCCGGAAAGCCCTGTATCGCCCGTGACGCGCCGCCGCGTTCTGGAAGCCATCGACAAGCTTGGCTATGTCCCCGACATGTCGGCCGGCGCGCTCTCCTCGCGGCGCTCGCGGCTGGTTGCGGTGTTGATACCCTCGCTGCTCCACCCCAAGAACGTCGAAACCGCGCAGGCGATCTCCGACACGTTGGCCACCCGCGACATCCAGGTGCTGCTGGTCGACACGCAGGGCCGGCTCGACCGCGAGGAGCGGATGATCGAGACCGTGCTCAGACGTCGTCCGGAAGCCATCGTACTGCCGGGCGGCATGCACAGCGACCGGACGGCCATCCTCTTGAGGAGGGCTCAGGTCCCGATTATTGAAATCGGCGCCCGCCCCCAGAAGCCCATCGAGCATTTCATCGGCCTGTCCATGCGCCTCGGTGCCCGCGCCGTTCTGGAGCATCTGCGGGCAAAAGGGCGTTCCCGGATCGGATTCGTCGACGCGGGGGCGGACATCACGGGGCAGATATCGGATTACGCGGAAGGCTATGCCCAGGCGCTGCGCGATCTTGACCTCGGTGCGCCGAGGATCGTCAGCGGCGGTCGGGCCGAATCCCCTTACGAGCGCGGCGGTCGCGGCCTCGCGCGCCTGCTGGATGCCCATCCCGATACGGACGCGGTGCTGTTCACCTGCGATCGCTCGGGGGTGGGCGGGCTGATCGAGGCGCGGCGGCGGCGGATGGATGTGCCCGAGCGGCTGTCGCTGGTCGGCTTCGGCAATTTCGACGTCGGCCGTGACATGGTCCCCGCGCTGACCACCGCCGGCATCAACGCCGCCGGCATGGGCGCCGAAGTCGCCAAGACGATCCTGACCGCGCTTGAAACGCGCGAGCGCGGATCGGTCATGCCGCCTCTCGATCGCCTGCTGGACATCCACGTCATTCCAAGGGGAACGAGCTGAAGCGGTCAGTCCATCATATGCTGGGGCGACATTTCAGGTTGTCGAATAGCCCGCGGCGACGGCAAGGTAAGCCGCCGCCATGTCAGGATGTGACCCATGCAGACTTTCTTCGTTCAGATAAAGTGCCAGCTCGGAAAGACCTATGACGTCGCCCAGCGGCTGGCGGACATGGAGCTTCATTCCGAAATCTATTCGACGGCGGGGGAATTCGATCTGCTCGTGAAATACCATGTCGATGACGGCGTCGACATCGGCCACTTCATCGGAGAGAATTTGCAGGTTCTGTCGGGAATCAAGGACACCCGCACCGTGATAACCTTCAAGGCGTTTTGATCCGCGCGATACGCGTGCGTTGCATCGCGGCAACGCACCACTGAAAGCGACATGTGCGGGGTTGCCGTGTGGGGCAAAGACGACGATCTTTGCGACCGACACAGGCCATGCGGCCATTATCGTTTGGAGAGTATCATGCCCCATGCTGTTCCGGTCGGCGCCAGGCGTCCGGCATCCGGGCTTTTCCTGGTGTGCCTGATGGCGATCATGGCGCAGCCCGCGGGCGCCCAGGAAATGCCGGCGATGCCCGTCAGCGTGGCCCAGCCCGTGAAAAGACAGGTCGTCGACTGGATCGAATTCTCGGGGCGTTTCGAGGCATCGGCTCAGGTTGAACTGAGGGCGCGCGTGTCGGGCGCACTCAATGCCGTCAATTTCAAGGACGGCGCGATCGTCGAGCGGGGAGCGCTGCTGTTCACCATCGATCCGCGACCTTACGAGGCGACCCTGCGCCAGGCGACGGCCAATGTCGAGGTGGCGCAGACCCGCGTCGATCTCACACGGTCGAATCTGGAGCGCGCCGAGGATCTGAAGCGGACCGGGAACATACCGGAGAGCATATACCAGCAGCGCCAACAGGAATCGCTGGAAGCGCGAGCAAGCCTCCAGGCGGCGAACGCCGCCGTGGAAGCCGCCAAGCTCGATCTCGATTTCACGGAAGTCCGCGCGCCGATCGGCGGCCGCATCGGTCGCAAGCTCGTGACTGAGGGCAACCTCGTCACGGGAGGCTCGGCCACGGGGACGCTGCTGACGACCATCGTCCAGTATGATCCCGCCCATTTCTATTTCGACGTGGACGAGCAGAGCTACCAGAAGTACCAGCGCGCGGTCCTCGCGGGCGAGCGCGGCAACGGCAAGGATGAGATCGCCTGGATCGCTTTATCCGATGAGTCCACATTTGGTCATGAGGCGAAGCTGGATTTCATCGGCAACCAGATCGATCAGGCCACCGGGACGATCCGGGTGCGCGCCGTGCTTCCGAACGCCGACAGCTTCGTGACGCCCGGGCTTTTCGGGCGCGTCCGCATCGCCGCGAGCAAGCCGTTTGAAGCCTTCGTCATTCCCGATGTGGCGATCGTGGCGGACCAGGACCGGAAGATTGTCATGACGGTGCTGGAGGATGGCACGGTTGCCCCCAAGCTCATCCAAGTCGGCAACCGCATTGGCTCCGTAAGGGTCGTCCGATCCGGTCTCGAGGGCAACGAGAAGATCATCGTGAATGGTCTGATGCGGGCCCGTCCCGGCGCCAAGGTTATACCGGAAGACACGAAGGTCGATGTGCCGGACGATTTGACCAAGCCTACCGGCTCGGCCGGTTGAGAGCGGCGGACGCGTCATGAAATTTGGACATTTTTTCGTGGACCGGCCGATTTTCGCGGCGGTCCTGTCGATCATACTGATCGTTGTTGGCGGTATCGCGCTGATCGGCTTGCCGATCGCGCAATACCCCGAAATCGCGCCGCCGACCATCTCGATCCAGGCCACCTATCCCGGCGCGAACGCGGAAACCATCGCCGAGACGGTCGCCACGCCCATCGAGCAGGCCATCAACGGCACCGAGGGCATGATCTATCTTTCGTCGCAGGCGACGAGCGACGGATCGTTGTCCATCACGGTGACCTTCGAGATCGGCACCGACATGGACATCGCCCAGGTCCAGGTCCAGAACCGCGTGGCGACGGCGGAACCGAGGTTGCCGGAAGAGGTGCGGCGTCTTGGCGTGCGGGTCAACAAGAGCGCGACCGACTTCCTCATGGTCGTGAACCTGTTCTCGCCCGGCGGCGAACTGAACGAACTCTATATTTCCAACTACGCCTATCTGAACATCCGCGATGTCATCGCCCGCCTCGAAGGCGTCGGCGACCTGTTCGTGTTCGGTGCGCGCGACCTGTCGCTGCGGGTCTGGCTCGATCCCCAGCGTCTGGCGACCTATGGCCTGACCGCGGGCGATATCGTCGCTTCCCTTCAGGAGGAAAACGTCCAGGTTTCCGGTGGCTCGCTCGGCCAGCCTCCGGTGCCGCAGGGCACGGATTTCCAGGTTACGGTGACGACGCAAGGGCGGTTCCAGAACGTCAGCCAGTTCGAGAACATCATCGTCAAGCGTGGCGAGCAGGGCCAGCTCCTGCGGCTGCGGGATGTCGCGCGGGTTGAACTCGGCGCTCAGCAATACGCCACCAACAGCTATCTCGACGGCCAGTATTCCGTCGGCCTCGGCATCAATCAGCGGCCCGGCTCCAACGCGCTCGATGCCGCCGATCTGGTGCTGGCGACCATGGAAGAACTGAAGAAGGACTTCCCGCAAGGGCTGGAATACGCGGTCGTCTACAATCCCACTGAATTCGTGTCCGCCTCCATCACCGCCGTCACGGAGACCATGATCGAGGCCGTGATCCTCGTCGTGATCGTGATCTTCATCTTCCTGCAATCGCTGCGCACGGCGCTGATACCGATCCTGTCGATCCCGGTGGCCCTGATCGGCACCTTCGCGGTGATGTCGGCCTTCGGCTTTTCCATCAACATGCTGACATTGTTCGGCCTGATCCTGGCGATCGGCATCGTGGTGGACGATGCGATCGTCGTGGTGGAAAACGTCGAGCGCAACATCCAAGAGGGCCTGAGCCCGCGCGAGGCGGCTCACCGCACCATGGACGAGGTCGGCGTCGCGGTCATCGCGATCGCCCTCGTGCTGTCGGCGGTATTCATCCCGACCGCCTTCATCCCGGGCATCTCGGGGCGCTTCTACCAGCAGTTCGCCGTCACCATCGCCGCCGCCACCATCGTTTCGGCTGTGTGTTCGCTCACGCTGTCTCCGGCCCTCGCCGCGCTTCTCATCAAGCCGCACGCTCACGGCGAAGGCGGGTGGGTCCGGCGTCTTGGCGACCGCTTCAACAACTGGTTCGACCGGGTGTCGCACCGCTACGCCCGGGGCGTCAGCGGTGTGGTGCGCCGAAAGGGCGTCTTCCTGCTGATCTATCTCGGCCTCGTGGGCGCGACGATCTGGATCAGCGGCAAGGTTCCCACGGGATTCATTCCGGAATCGGACCAGGGCTATGCCATCGTCGCGTTGCAGTTGCCGGAAGGCGCCGCGCTGGGCCGGACGGATGAAGCCGTCCGCAGGGCGTCCGAGCTTCTGAAGGAGACGCCGGGCGTCAAGAATGTGGTCGGCATTTCCGGCTTCAACGGTGCGACCTTCTCCGCCGCCTCCAACGGCGGCCTCATGTTCGCGGTGCTTGAACCCTTCGAGACGCGTCTTGAGAAGGGTTTGACCGCCGCGGCGATCACCCAGGACGCCCAGATGCGTCTCGGCGCGATCCAGGAAGCCTTCGCCATCGTGATCCAGCCGCCCTCCGTGCCGGGTCTGGGCATCGGCGGCGGCTTCAAGATGCAGATCCAGGATCGGGGCAACGTCGGTCTCGCCGCGCTCCAGGATGCATCCCATGCCGTGATCGGCCGCGCATCCCAGGAGCCGGGGCTGGTCGGTGTTTTCTCGACCTTCAGCATCAGCTCGCCTCAGGTCTTCGTCGACGTCGATCGTGACAAGGCCCGCATGCTGGACGTGCCGGTCGGCAACATCTTTCAGGCCATGCAGATTCTGATCGGTTCGGCCTATGCCAATGATTTCTCGTCCTATGGTCGCGCCTTTCAGGTCAATGTGCAGGCGGATGGCCAGTATCGTCTGGAACAGGACGACCTGCTGAAGATCAAGGTCCGCTCCAACGCCGGCGCTCTCATCCCCCTGGGCACGCTCGTCAAGTTGCGCGACACCACTGGCCCCTACACCGTCAACAGGCATAACCTTTTCACGACGATCTCGGTCACCGGCTCCGCTGCGCCGGGGGTATCGTCCGGCGAGGCCCTGTTGATTATGGAGAAGGTCGCCGCCGAGGCCCTGCCGCCGGGCGTGGGTTTCGAATGGACTGAAATCGCCCTGCAGGAACGCCAGCTCGGCAACGCCGCGACCTATATTTTCGGGCTTGCGGTGCTGTTCGTCTTCCTTGTTCTGGCGGCCCAGTACGAGAGCCTGGCTTTGCCATTGGCGATCATCCTGATCGTGCCATTGTCGATTCTGGCGGCGCTGACGGGCAGTCTCGTGCGCGGCATGGACAACAACATCCTGACCCAGATCGGCTTCGTGGTTCTGATCGGTCTTGCCGCCAAGAACGCCATCCTGATCGTCGAATTCGCCCGTCAGGCCGAGGACGAAGGCCGCACACCCTTCGACGCGGTTGTCGAGGCCTGCCGCCTGCGGCTGCGGCCGATCCTCATGACCTCCATGGCCTTTACGCTCGGCGTTCTTCCACTGGCGATCGCGTCCGGCGCCGGAGCGGAGCTGCGTCAGGCCATCGGCACCTCGGTCGTGTTCGGCATGATCGGCGTCACGCTGCTCGGCCTGTTCCTGACACCCGTCTTCTACGTGGTGATCCGGAACCTCGTTCTCAGGGTTTCGCCGAAGAAGCGCGAGGTCGCCGCCGGCGACAACATCTGACGACCGTCGCTCTTGACGGCCGTGCGAAACAGGCAATCGATGGAGAGCTCATAGGGAGTTTCTCCATCATGCCTGTTGATCTCTGGCTGGCATTCGCCGCCGCTTCCGCCGTCATGCTGCTCATACCCGGACCAACATCCCTGCTGGTCGTCTCCTATGCGCTGGGACATGGCGCGCGTTCGGCGGCCGCCACAGCGGCAGGTGTCGTGGCCGGTGATTTCGTCGCCATGACATTGTCGCTCATCGGGGTCGGGGCGCTGCTCGCCACCTCGGCGGAGCTTTTCACGCTGCTGAAGTGGGTCGGCGCGGGCTATCTGGTCTGGCTTGGGATCAAGTTATGGCGAACGGAACCGGCCATGGAGGCGAATCTCTCCATCAACCATGGGCGCATCTTCGCGCATGCTTTCATCGTCACCACACTGAACCCCAAAAGCATCGTCTTCTTCGTCGCGTTCCTGCCGCAGTTCGTCGACCCATCCTTGCCCTTCCTGCCGCAGACGATCGTGCTTGAGACGACTTTCCTGGTGCTCTCCGCAACCAACGCCCTGACCTATGCCTTTGCGGCGAGCAGCGCCCGGAAGGCCGTGCGGCGGCCTTCCGTCCTCCGCGTTATCAACCGGCTTGGAGGAAGCCTCCTGATCGGAGCGGGGCTGGCGGCGGCCTTCGTCAAACGCAGCACATGACTTGGTTGCAAAGAAAATCCATCGTGCCAGAATGGAACGTATGGAGAACGATGACCTCTGCATCACAGAAGGTGCCGCACCTGAAGCCTGCGGACCATGCCGACCGGAAACCACGCTGGCGGTAGCCCGCGGGGCGGCGCGCCTCATGCGGTCCATGAATTTTTCATGCGTGATGGAATTCCCGTTGCCCAGCGGGCGGCGGGCCGACATCGCGGCGTTGGGTCCCAAGGGCGAAATATGGATTGTCGAGGTCAAGTCCTCGGTCGAGGACTTTCGCACCGACCGCAAGTGGCAGGATTATCGCGCCCACTGCGATCGCCTGTTCTTCGCCGTCGCGCTGGAATTTCCCCGGCAGTTGCTGCCGCAGGATACAGGATTGATGGTCGCCGATCCCTATGGCGCGCACATCCTGAGGTCAGCTCCGGAGCACCGCATGGCGCCGGCGACGCGCAAGGCGCTGACCCTCAGGTTTGCCCGGCTGGCCGCCGCGCGCTGGCACGCGGCCTTCGACCCGACATTCCCCGTGCCTTGACGACCGTCATCGGCGGCAGGCGCGGATCAGCGCGGCGCCCGTTTGGCGAGGATGCGCTGAAGGGTCCGTCGGTGCATGTTCAGCCGACGGGCCGTTTCGGATACATTGCGGCCGCAGAGTTCATAGACCCTCTGGATATGCTCCCAGCGCACCCGGTCGGCCGACATGGGATTCTCCGGAGGGGCGGGCTTGCGATCCGCGCTGGCCATCAAGGCCTGGTGAATTTCGTCCGCATCGGCGGGTTTGGCCAGATAATCGAGGGCACCCATCTTCACGGCGGTTACGGCGGTTGCGATGTTGCCGTAGCCTGTGAGGACGATGCCCTTGGCATCGGGGCGTTTCTGCTTCAAGGCTGAAATGACCTCGAGGCCATTGCCGTCTCCCAGACGCATGTCCACGACCGCGAAGGCCGGCGGCTCGGATTCCACCCGCGCCAGCCCTTCCTTGACGCTTTCGGCAATGGCGACATGGTAGCCGCGCGCCTCCATGGCGCGTGCGACGCGTTGAAGGAAGGCCTTGTCGTCATCAACGATAAGGAGGGATCTGTCGGCTGGCAGATCGGGAAGCGACTCCGTCATGATGTGTCCTGCAGGGCAACATGCCCGGTTCGTTTTTCCGTCGAGAACCTAGAGTGTCGAAATTATTTCACAAGAGTTTATTGCTGATTCAAGGCTATTCTGCTGGCCTCGAACTGAGCCCTTGGCCAACGTATCTTTATCAGCGCGCCACTGTTGGGCGCGGCGGCGTTCTGAAAGATGACGATGGCGCCTGAGCGTTCGAGCAGCGTTTTGGCGATGAAAACGCCGAGGCCAAGTCCGGTCGCGGTTTCATCATCGTCCGCTCGCACGCCACGGGTCGTCACATAGGGTTCACCGAGACGGGTCAGAACATCGGGCGAGAAACCATAGCCGTCGTCGGCGACGGTCAGCTCGACCTGTTCCTCATCCCAGCTCACGCCGAGTTCCACGCGGGTTTTCGCAAAGTCCACGGCATTGTCGAGCAGATTTCCCAAGCCATAAAGAATGCCGGGATTGCGTGTCAGATTAGGTTCCGGGGCCGTTCCGTTCAATGTGCGGATGTCGACTTCGACATCGAAGGCCCGCTGGGGAGCTGCGACCTCTTCGAGGAGATGCGTTACGGGCAGGCGCGCGAAAGGGGCGCCGTCGTCGTCAAGCGATGTCAATGTCCGCAATATCTCGCGGCAGCGCTCGACCTGGCTGTGCAGGAGAACGATATCATCCTTATGCGGATCGCCCGCTGGTGTCGCTCGGTCGAGTTCCTTGACGACCAGATAGATGGTGGCGAGGGGGGTGCCGAGCTCATGGGCGGCGGCGGCGGCGAGGCCGTCGAGTGCCGACAGATGCTGCTCGCGGGCAAGAACCAGCTCGGTCGCGGCCAGGGCCTGCGAAAGTTGCCGTGCTTCTTCCGCCACGCGCCACGCATAAACACCGATGAAGCCGACGGAGAGCAGGATCGCGACCCAGACCCCCAGGACATAGAGGAAGGGGAGCTGCTCGATTGCACCGGATTCCCAAGGAAGAGGCAGCTGAAAAAAGGCGAGAAAGGTGGCGCAGCCCGCCGCCAGAAGGCCAAGGATGAAAGTCGGTACGGGCGGAAGGGTTGTGGCCGATATCAGGACTGGCGCAAGAAAGAGGATCGCGAACGGATTTTGCAGGCCACCGGTCAGGTAGAGCAACACGGCAAGCTGCATGACATCGAATGACAGCAGCACTGCTGCCCGGCTCGTGTCGAGCCTCTCGCTGATGGGATAGAAGACGCGAAGAGCGATGTTGAGGGCCGCCGACGCGGCGATCACGGTGAAGCAGGCCCCGACGGGAAGTGGAAACCCAAGACCGACATGAACCGCGACAATGGCGGCGCTTTGCCCGGCGATGGCCAGCCAGCGCAAGCGCACCAGCGTATCAAGCCGCAGGCGCGCGCCTGTCTGCCCTGATTTCGTGACCTGAGGCATCTCCGACACCATGGAGGTCTATTACGGGTACAGCGGTCTTGGGAAAAGGCCTATTGATGCAAACCGCTCGAAAATCATGCAGGGTGCCATATCTGCGGTATGGAAATCGCTGTTACTGGATGGATTATGCCGCTGCCGGCCATCGAGGTTCACAATCTCCGCAAGGTCTTTCACGGCCCGGCCGCTGTCGATGGTATCAGTTTTCAGATCGATTCCGGTAGTATCGTTGGCATTCTAGGCGGAAATGGAGCGGGAAAAACAACGACCATCGCCATGATCATGGGATTGACCCGGCCAACCTCGGGCGAAGTCCGGGTGCTCGGCGTCGATATGATACGTGACCGGCACCGCGTGCTGCACCGGATGAATTTTGAAAGCCCCTATGTCGATCTGCCGGGCCGCCTGACGGTGCGGCAGAACCTGTCGGTTTTCGCACGTCTCTATGGTGTCCCTGATGCATCGAGGAGGATGGCCGAACTGGCCGAACTGCTCGATCTGGGGGAGTTTTTCGATCGGCCCACGGGCAAGCTTTCGGCGGGACAGAAGACGCGGGTGGCCTTGGCCAAGTCGCTGATCAACCAGCCGGAAGTTCTTCTTTTGGATGAGCCTACGGCATCGTTGGATCCGGACACCGCGGACTGGATTCGCGGGCGGCTCGAAACCTATCGGCGCGAGAATGGTGCCACGATCCTGATCGCATCGCATAACATGGCCGAGGTGGAGCGTCTCTGCGACAGGGTCGTCATGATGAAGCGGGGACGGATCATCGATGACGCCGAACCGCGGGAACTGATTGCCCGGTTCGGCCGCTCCAGCCTTGAGGAAGTGTTCCTTGATGTGGCGCGCGGTCAGGAGCCCGATCCGGAGGGCCGAGCATGAGCAGCCGCCCGGTCTATCGTGATGTCTCGGCGCGCCGCGTGGGCGCCATGGTCGAACGCCATTGGTACGTGCTGCGCGGCTCATGGCCGCGCTTGCTGGAGCTGGTGTATTGGCCTCTGGTGCAGATGTTGACCTGGGGATTCCTGCAAAACTATGTGGGACAGGCATCCGGGCGGGTGGCGCTGGCGGCCGGCACGTTCATCGGGGCGATGCTTCTATGGGATATCCTGTTCAGGGGTGGGCTGGGTTTTTCGATCTCCTTTCTGGAAGAGATGTGGGCGAAAAACCTGGGCAACCTGATGATGAGCCCGCTGCGGCCGTTTGAACTCGTCCTGTCCCTCATGGTCATGAGCGTCATCCGCCTGGTGATCGGCATCGTACCGGTGACGCTTCTGGCGGTGGCCTTCTTCGGCTTCAACCTCTGGGGCTTTGGTCTGGCGCTCGGCGCCTTCTTCGTGAACCTGATTCTGACGAGTTGGTCACTGTCCCTGGTCACAAGCGGCCTGGTGCTGCGTCATGGCCTCGGCGCGGAAGGATTGGCATGGTCGCTGATCTTCATCCTCATGCCGCTCTGTGCGGTCTATTATCCGGTTGCCGTCCTTCCCGCATGGCTGCAGACCTTCGCCTGGTGCCTTCCTCCGACCTACGTGTTCGAGGGAATGCGGGCGCTTGTCCTGGACGGCGTTTTCCGTGGAGACCTCATGCTTCAGGCCTTTGCCATCAACGCGGCCATCTTCGCGCTGGCGTCCGGCATCTTCCTCATACTGCTGAACATGGCCCGGACGGCCGGATCGCTTCTGCAATCTGGTGAATAGAAACCATTATAATAGAAGTTATCAGATACCATACGTCTGTCGTATTGACCCAATTGTAATATGTTGACACTCTGGGATGTATTGAGATGAGTCGAAAAGCACAGGTTAAGCACATGGCGATTGGTGAATTTGGCGGCGGAGTGGCCACAGGTTCCAGTGTCCAGGCCACCCTTCCACTGTACATGATGTATGAAGCGGTTCATGCTTCGCTCAACCCCGCGCGCGCCTTGGCTGAGGCGACCAAGCTCTATTTCCGGAACCCGTTCAACATCTGGTCCCATGTATCCGTCGGGCGTTCGATCGCCGCCTATGCCGAGGTGTTCGAGCGTACGACCCGCCGCTATGGCAAGCCGTCGTTCGAATTGTCATCCACCCTCTCGCGCGGCGAGCGTGTGCCGATAACCGAACGGATCGTCTGGTCCCGGCCCTTCTGCAAGCTGATTCACTTCGAGAAGGCATGGAGCGGCGACGCCCGCCGCCAGCCGAAGCTGCTGATCGTCGCCCCCATGTCAGGCCACTTCGCCACCCTGCTGCGTGGCACGGTCGAAGCCATGCTTCCCGAGCATGATGTCTACATAACCGATTGGGTCGACGCCCGGCTCGTTCCGAGCGCGGAAGGTGCTTTCGATCTCGACGACTACATGGACTATGTCATCTCCCTTCTCCACCGGCTTGGACCGGATGTGCATGTCATGGCGGTCTGCCAGCCGGCGGTTCCGGTGTTCGCGGCCGTCGCGCGGATGGAGGAGGACGCTGATCCCTACGCCCCCGCATCCATGATCCTCATGGGTGGCCCCATCGACACGCGCGAGAATCCCACCGGGGTCAATGAACTCGCCGAAGAGCGCGGCATCGACTGGTTCCGTCGCAACGTCATCGCCTCGGTGCCGTTTCCGCACCCCGGTTTCATGCGGCAGGTTTACCCGGGCTTCCTGCAGTTGACTGGCTTCGTCTCCATGAACCTCGATCGCCATGTGAGCGCGCACCGGAATTTCTTCCATCACCTTGTGGACAACGACGGTGACAGCGCCGAAAAGCACCGTGATTTCTATGATGAATATCTTGCGGTGATGGATCTGACGGCGGAATTCTATCTCCAGACCGTCGACACGGTCTTTGTCCGCCATCTCCTTCCCAAGGGCGAGATGCTTCACCGCGGCAGGCCTGTCCGCCCCGAGAAGATCACCCGGACCGCCTTGATGACCATCGAAGGCGAGAACGACGACATCTCCGGTGTCGGACAGACGAAGGCCGCGCACAAGCTGTGCAGCGGATTGGACAAGTCCAAGAAGACCCACTGGCTGCAGCCCAAGGTCGGCCACTATGGCGTGTTCAATGGTTCCCGCTTCCGCTCCGAGATCGTGCCCAGGATCACGGATTTCATCTTGTCCAATGAGCCCGGCCGCGAGAGCGCCAAGGTGGTGCAATTGTCCTCGATCAAACCGGGGCAAAAGGGAAGGACGGGTTGATTTTTCGCTCCAAGGCCCTGATATCCGCCTTCGACACGACGTATGGACAGGGCAATGACGACCAATCACACCAATCCGGGCGAGCCCCGCGACGACACTTCCTCCAGCGCGGGCGAGCCGCTTGGTGCGGACCAGGACGTGTTGACGCTCGAAACCGAGCGCCAACGGCTGGAGAATGAGGCGGCTCAGCTCAAGGATCGGCTGATCCGCACGCTCGCGGACATGGAAAATCTCCGCAAGCGGACCGAGCGCGAGATCACCGATACCAAGACCTACGCGGTGACGGGCTTTGCCCGCGATCTCCTGAGCGTTGCCGACAACATGGACCGGGCGTTGGCCGCTCTTCCCGCGGAAGGGCGGGATGATGCCTTGTCCGCCTTCGCCGAGGGCGTGGAGCTGACCAGCCGCGAACTGCTGAAAATCCTTCAGAAGCACGGCATCAAGCGCATCTCCCCACGGGGCGAGAAGTTCGATCCTCATTACCATCAGGCCATGTTCGAGGTTGAGGATTCAACCGTTCCCGCCGGCACGGTGGTGCAGGTGGTGCAGGACGGCTATGTGCTCGGCGAGCGCGCGCTGCGCCCGGCCTTCGTGGGCGTCGCCAAGGGGGGCCAGAAGCCGCAACCGGCCGCAGCTTCAGCCGCCCCGACCGCAGCTTCCGATCCGGCCGCAGCCTCCGAGCGTCCGGGCGCCACGATCGACCGCAACGTCTGACGTCCCACGACGGCGAAGGGGGCACTCGCCCGATGATGTTCCAGCTTCTCGACTATCTCGGCGTGGCGGTGTTCGCCGCCACCGGCGCGCTTGCGGCCTCCCGCAAGGAGCTGGACATCGTCGCCTTCATGTTCTTCGCCGCCCTCACCGGTCTTGGCGGCGGAACGCTGCGCGATCTCCTGATTGGCGCGCCGGTCTTCTGGGTCGCCAATCCATGGTATCTCATTACCTCCATCGTCGTGGCGGTGGTGGTCTACCTCACCGCCCATCTGGTGGAATCGCGTTACCGGCTCATGCTCTGGGCGGACGCGGTCGGCATCGCGTCCTATGCGGTGATGGGCTCGGCCAAGGCGCTGGCGGCGGGCATCGCCGCGCCGGGAGCCATCGCCATGGGCCTGATGACGGCGATCCTCGGCGGCATCATCCGGGATGTCATCGCGGGCGAGCCGTCCATCATGCTGCGCCGCGAGGTCTACGTGACGGCGGCTTTCGCCGGAGCCGCGCCCTTCGTCGCCCTCGCCGAACTGGGCGTGCCCTTCTGGATCGCGGCCGGGATCGGCGTCACCCTCGCCTTCCTGGTGCGCGCGGGCGCGCTGGTGTGGGGCTGGATGCTGCCGGTCTACCGCCCTCGTCCGGGGCGCGATCCGAAGGATCTATAGCGGCCGGGTCACGCGCCTGAGTGTCAGGTTGATCCGCCCGCCGTCGGGGAGCAGCGTCGAGGAACCGTCGATCACCCGGTCGACGCCGTGGAAGGCGAGCCGCGCCGTGCCGCCCAACACCACGGCATCCCCCGACGACAGCCGGAACGAGTGTGTCGGATCGGTGCGCTTCGTACCGCCGACCCGGAAGATGGCGCTGTCGCCCAGCGACAGCGAGACCACCGGCGCATCGAGTTCCTGCTCGTCCTTGTCCTGATGCAGGCCCATGCGCGCGCCCGGCTGATACCAGTTGATCAGGCAGGCCTCCGGCGGGTGCGGATAGCCCGACAGCGCCTCCCAGGCGGCCAGCACCGCCTGCGGCATGGACGGCCAGGGTTCCCGGGTGACAGGGTGCATGGCCTGATACCGGTAGCCGCCAAGCTGGTCGGACACCCAGCCCAGCGGCCCGCAATTGCTCATCTTGACCGAGAAGGGCTTGCCCGAACGCGGCATGCTCGGCGTGAACAGCGGCGCGGCCCGCAGGATGCCGCGCAGTTCGTCGACAAGCCGTTCCTGCGTCTCCCGGTCGAGGAATTCCGGCACGAGGCGGACGGCGGAGGGATCATGGCTCATGGGTCATATCCACTGAAGGAGCGGCGCCGGTTCTTTGGCCGGTGGGCCAGATAGCCCTATGTAGCATGAGGATCTCGCCGCGGGTCATCATCCGCCTGCGCATCGGCGCGGCATCTTCGGCTTCACGTTCGCGCCGGGGAATCCTGTGCCTGAAACCGCATCCGAAGGCTTGCGCCCCGGGTGGAATCGGCTAGGCATAGGCTCTCAGGGGGAAGCGAAGTGGAAGTGTATGTGCAGGGCGGCCCTGGCAATGAGGCCGATATCGAGATACCGACGGGCTTTGACGGTGTCCTGAAACAGCTGAAAGTCCAGAAATCCCGGGAAAGCGATCCGCAAAAGGATTTCTTCGAGGCCGCCCGCAAGGGTGATGTCAGGGCCATGAAGGCCTTGCTGGACAACCCGCCGAAGGGATTTGACATCAACGCCGTCGATGACAGCGGTCAGAGCGCATTGCATCTCGCAAGCTTCTCCGTGGCCCGCGAAGCCATGCTCCGGCTGCTGGTGGAGGAAGGCCGGATCGACATGGCGATCCAGGACAGCGCGGGCTGGAGCGCTTTCCAGAAGGTCAACCATTATGCGAAGAGCATTCCCGACCGGGAACTGGGCCGGGCCCGCGATTATCTGCTTCACAAGATGCGCGAAGAACTCATGCGCTCGCTCAATGACCGCAACCGGTCGCGGTCGCTGAAACTCATAAAGGCGATCAGCTTCAAGGGTGAGTTCGAACCGGTGCCCGGCGCCAAGCAGGGCGTGACCTTCCTGGCCTATGCGGCGGGCGCGGGCGATCTGGAAACCGTCAAGGCCATCGTGGAGGCCATTCCGGCATCCGAGCGCGCCGCCTTCCTCAACCGGCAGGGACCCGGCGGCAATACGGCTCTCCACGCCGCCGCCTATGCCGGCGATCTGGCGACCTATGATTATCTGAAGGATCAGGGTGCGAAAGACGATATCCTGAATGTCGACGAGCACAGCCCGGCCGATCTGTTGCCGACCGGCGTCCAGCGGCGGGACGGACGGGGACCGAACAAGCCCGGACCGATCCACAATCCCCTGCAGATTTTCTACGATATTGTCCGCATCGCGTTCGGCGGAACCTACGACTGGCAGTATGGCCCCTTCCGCGACCCCCCCGAGGAACTCGACGACCTGCCGCCAACCGGCACGCAGGAGGAGCAGGCCCGGCAATACGCACAGCGCTTCAATACCGCGTTGGACCGCCCGGAGCCGGTGGACTTCGACTGGGTTCAGTCATGGGAGCAAAGAGCTGAATTCGGCAACATCATAACCCATGGCAGCGGGGCCGATCGGGCCTTCATGAACGGGCGCTTCGAAGACCTCGTCACGGCGGCCGGCACGCCGACGGGAGCCTGGGTCCTGAACACGATTCTCGATTCCGGTGTGCCGGTGCACATCTACTACACCGATCAGGAAAGCCGGACCGAACCGGACGGGCGGGGCGGTTACAACGTCTATCTGACCGGCCGGCCGGGCACGCGCAACAACGCCAATCGGCCCTGGGGGTCGGACGAAGGCATGCCCACGGACGTCATCCTCGTCCACGAACTGATCCATGTGGCGCGGCGCATCCTCGGACAGGACGATCGCTACGGCATGTTCGAATTCGGCGAAGGCGACGATCGCATCCGGATTCCGCGCGAGGAGGCCTACACGGTCGGCCTCGGTCCAGCGGCGCTGGCCGAGATCGGGACGGAAAATGCCTACCGCCGCGAGCGGGGGCTGCCGGAGCGGGACCGCTACATCAGCGATCTGGAGCTTGAGGACGGGCTATGGGCAGGCATCGAGCCCGCGGCTCCCGACGCATGGTGGCAGGCATACAGGACGCGCAACGCAAGACCCCATACGCACGGCCAGACCCACAGCCACGGCCATGGCCACAACCACAAGCGTGATGAACCCGGCCACGAGATGGCTCTGGCGTCGGACCGGACCTATCAGGACAAGCTCAACTCCGTGGTTGTCAGCCTTGCCGAGAGCGTGGACGACGGCAAGCCCGCTCCGCTGGACGAAGGAAATCTCGCGAAGGCCTTCAAGGACATGATCCTCTACAATCTGTTCCATCAGGTGCCTGACCTGGCGGAGGATGGCGATTATCTGGGCCGCCACAACTTCCTGAAGCGCGCCACGGAGAAAGCCGTCAACGACATCAAGGGCCGCATTGGCAATGTCTTTCCCGATGACCGGAAGCGGGCGAAAGCCGCCATCAAGGCCGTCGAGAACTACTTGAAGAGCAAGTCAGGTAAGGGCGATGCCGCTTTCGTCGGGCAACAGGCCTGGGTCGAATACACCAGCGTCACGAAGGGATTGCCGGAACCGGGGGACCCGCCCGCGTTCCCGGATTTTGAGAACGCGCTCAATTCTCTGGTGGCCGACTACGCACGGTCGATCGATCTCGGCGCGCGCACCCTGCCCTATTTCAAGGGAAGCTATGCGACCCGCTTCAAGCAGCTCGTCACTCATTTTCTCAGTCGCAACTTCTACCAGTTCGACCCCAAGAAGAATCGGGATCGCTGGATAAAGAAGGCGGTGGACGACGCTCTGGACGCGATCAAGGGGCGTCTGCCCGGAGCCTACGGCGATGCGGACACGGGCGCATGGGCGCTCGACATCTTCAAGGGTTATCTTGACCGTCATGATGGTTACGACCATGCGAAGGCCCTGGCTGGGGAAGCTTTTGACAAGTTCGCGGCATGATCGGGCGCCCATGGTGCGTCCGCGTGGCCTGCCGAACCCTCACATTCCCGTGACGCTCCGCCTTGCGGCCTGAAACCGGCATCCTTATATAGCCTCCAACCCCGCGAGATTTGTGCGGAATTCCTTGGGAGCAGCCAAGGTCGCTCCGGGGCCTGGCGGCTCGCCGTATCAAAAGGATTGTGAGGACATGAGCAAAGTTATCGGCATCGACCTGGGCACCACCAATTCGTGCGTCGCCGTGATGGAAGGCACCACCCCGAAAGTCATCGAGAACGCGGAAGGCGCGCGCACCACGCCGTCGATCGTCGCCTTCACCGATGACGGCGAGCGCCTGGTCGGCGCGCCGGCCAAGCGCCAGGGCGTGACCAACCCCGAACGCACCTTCTTCGCCATCAAGCGGCTGATCGGCCGCACCTTCGACGATCCCATGACCCAGAAGGACAAGGGCCTCGTCCCCTATCACATCGTCAAGGCCGACGGCGGCGACGCCTGGGTCGAGGCCGACGGCAAGAAATATTCGCCCTCGCAGATCTCCGCCTTCACGCTGACCAAGATGAAGGAAACCGCCGAGGCCTATCTCGGCCAGACGGTGACGCAGGCCGTCATCACGGTTCCGGCCTACTTCAACGACGCCCAGCGTCAGGCCACCAAGGACGCCGGCAAGATCGCCGGCCTCGAAGTGCTGCGCA
>JBEBSP010000013.1:0-22966 GCA_040394255.1 Agaricicola taiwanensis
TGGCGGTGCTGGCGGGGGTCTGAAGCCATGGATCATATCCCAAGCGCTGCCCGGCTTTCAGCTGTGCCCGAAGCCATTGCGATGGTGGCTGTGCCGTTACGTCGATAAAGCCGAAAGCCTCGCCATCGACCTGATCGCGCGCCTGGATGCTGTAACGGCCATCCACGAACAGGGCGGCCTTATCCTGCAACACGACGGCGGTGCCGGCGGAACCCGTGAACCCCGTCAGCCAGGCCAGGCGTTCCTCGGCGGCGGGAACATATTCATTTTGGTAGGCATCGGTGCGCGGAACGATCAGGCCATCGAGGCCACGATCCTTCAGAAGTCCGCGCAGGGCCGCGAGGCGCGAAGCGCCCTGGGTGGTCGGATCGGCGCCGTCGTCGAAGGTCTGGAAGCGGCTTGTCTGCATGATGGCATCAACACGAGAGACCGCCAGATTGTCTGCGGTTTGAGTATGATGTCGGCGAGATTAGCTGCAAACCCTTGTTTTGTCATTAAAATCCGGATTGTTGCGCTGGGTGCGCCGGAACACCGCCCGCGCCGTTCCTTCATCCTCGCGTCAGCACGAGGGTCGCCCAGTTCTCGATGTGGCGCCGGTCGCGCAGGCGCATGCCCCGCGCGGCATAGGCCGCCAGCACCATGCGCTCCTGCCGCACGAGCAGGCCCGAGAGGATGATGGTGCCGCCCAGGGTCACGCGGCGCACCATCTCGGTCGACAATGCGACGAGGGGCGCGGCGAGGATGTTGGCGAGGATCAGGTCGTAAGGTCCGTTCTCGGTGATGATCGGCGCGGCGAAACCGGCCGCTTCGGCTGTCTTCACCAGATGGCTGACGCGGTTCAGCCTGGCGTTTTCCGCCGCGATGTGCACCGAGACGGGATCGATGTCTGTCGCCAGAACCTGCTGTTTCAAGGCTTTCGCGGCAGCGATGGCCAGCACGCCGGTTCCGGTGCCGAGGTCGAGCACGCGGGCGGGCCGGTTTTTCTTCAGCACATCGTGCAACGCGAGCAGGCAGCCGAGTGTCGTGCCGTGATGGCCGGTGCCGAAGGCCAGCGCCGCTTCAACCCGGATGCCGTGGGCGTTGACGGGCACGCGGTGGGCGTCGTGGCCGCCGTGGATGAAGAACCGCCCGGCGCGCACGGGGGCCAGGCCTTCCAGGCTGGCGGCCACCCAGTCGGCATCCTGGATGGTCACGGCCTCCAATTCGAGCGCCCGCGCGTCGTCGCCCAGTGCGGCTGTCACGGTGCCGAGAAGATCTTCCGGCGAGGTCATCGGCCCGGCATAGACCTCCACTGTCCATTGGCTTTCGTCGTCGGGATTTTCGAAGGCCGCGACAGAGTTTTCGTCAAGCGGAAGAGTCTCTTCGAGCAGGTTGCTCAGGCGGCGCGCTTCGGTGGCGTCGGACTGGAAGCGGACGACGGCGGTGGGCACGTGCGGGGTATCCTCGTCAGATGTCAGGCCGGCTCGACGAAGCCGTCGAGGATATGTTTCTGTCCGGCCTTGTCGAAATCAATGGTGAGCTTGTTGCCCTCTACCACGGCCACGAGGCCATAGCCGAATTTCTGATGGAAGACACGGGTGCCGACCGGATAGGGTTTCGCGATGCCGGTGGATTTGGCCACCAGCTCACCCTCGATCACCTTGGGACCTCGCCGGAAACTTTCCTGTGGTCCCGCCGCGCGGTTGGCTTGCGCCCTCTGCCAGCCGGGGGTGGTGTAGCTCGACGAGAAGGGCTCCAGCCCGTCGAAGCGGCTGCGGCCGTAGGATGAGGAAAAAGTGGCCGGGGCCTCCAGAACCTCGACGTGCTCTTCGGGCAGTTCGTCAAGGAAGCGGGAGGGAATCGAGGATTGCCACATGCCATGGATGCGGCGGTTGGAGGCGAAGGAAATCTTCACGCGTTTGCGGCCGCGCGTGATGCCGACATAGGCGAGGCGGCGTTCCTCCTCCAGCCCGGCCTTGCCGCTCTCGTCCAGCGAGCGCTGGTGCGGAAACAGGCCTTCCTCCCAGCCTGACAGGAACACGGTGTCGAACTCCAGCCCTTTGGCGGCGTGCAGTGTCATGATGGTGACGGCGTCGGAGCCCGCGCCGCCCTCGGCATCCATGACCAGTGAGACATGTTCGAGGAAGCCGGTCATGTTCTCAAAGCCGTCCATGGAGCGGACCAGTTCCTTGAGGTTCTCCAGCCGTCCGGCGGCATCTGCGGATTTATCCTGCTTCCACATCTCGGTGTAGCCGCTCTCGTCGAGGATGATCTCGGCCAGTTCGGTGTGGGGGATGGCATCGAGCTTCTTTGACCACCGGGCGAAATGGTCGAGCACGTCCTTCAGTGCGGCGCGGGGCTTCGGCTTCATCTTGCCGCCCTCGACCGCAAGGCGGGCGGCGGCCATGAGCGGGATGCGCTGCTCGCGCGCGATGGCATGGCAGAAAGCGAGCGATGCTTCGCCAAGGCCGCGCTTGGGGGTGTTGACGATGCGCTCGAAGGCGAGATCGTCCGCCGGGCTGACCACGCAGCGGAAGTAGGCCAGCGCATCGCGGATTTCGGCGCGCTCGTAGAAACGTGGGCCGCCGATCACCCGGTAGTTGAGGCCGACCGTGACGAAGCGGTCCTCGAACTCGCGCATCTGGAAGGAGGCGCGCACCAGGATGGCGATGTCGTTAAGGGCGTGGCCCTGTGCCTGCAGGCTCTCGATGTCGTCGGCGACGCCGCGCGCTTCCTCGCCGCTGTCCCAGGCGCCGTTGACGGTGACCTTCTCACCGATTTCGCCCTGTGGGAACAATGTCTTGCCGAGGCGGCCCTCGTTGTGGGCGATCAGATGCGAGGCGGCGGCGAGGATGTGGCCGTCGGAGCGGTAGTTGCGCTCCAGCCGGATCACCGCCGCGCCGGGGAAATCCTTCTCGAAACGCAGGATGTTGTCGACCTCCGCGCCGCGCCAACCATAGATCGACTGGTCGTCGTCGCCGACGCAGCAGAGGTTGTGCGAGCCCTGCGCCAGCAGCCGCAGCCAGAGGTACTGGGCGACGTTGGTGTCCTGATACTCGTCCACGAGGATAAACTTGAAGCGGCGGTGATAGTCGGCCAACACGTCCGGGTGCTCGCGGAAGATGCGGATCGGCTCCAGCAGCAGGTCGCCGAAGTCGGTGGCATTGAGGATCTTCAGCCGCTCCTGATAGTGCCGGTAGAGTTCGGGCGCACGGCCGTTGGCGAAAACACCCGCGTCCGCCGCCGAAATCCTGTCGGGGCCGATGGCGCGGTTCTTCCAGCCGTCGATCAGGCCGGCGAGCTGACGTGCGGGCCAGCGCTTCTCGTCGATGTTCTCCGCCGCCAGCACCTGTTTCAGGAGGCGGATCTGGTCGTCGGTGTCGAGGATGGTGAAGCCGGATTTCAGGCCAGCCAGTTCAGCATGACGGCGCAGGATCTTGGTGCCGATGGAATGGAAGGTGCCGAGCCAGGGCATTCCTTCCGCGACATCGCCGACGAGCGCGGCGACACGTTCCTTCATCTCGCGCGCGGCCTTGTTGGTGAAGGTGACGGCAAGAATCTGCGAAGGGTGGGCGCGGCCGGTGTGGAGGATGTGGGCGATGCGGGTGGTCAGCGCGCGAGTCTTGCCAGTGCCGGCTCCCGCCAGCATCAGCACCGGGCCGTCGAGGGTTTCCACCGCGCGGCGCTGCTCCGGATTGAGCCCTTCAAGGTAGGCGGCGACCGGGCGCGCAGCCATGGCGCGCGCTGCGATACCGCCAGGGCGGAGCGCCGGGGCAGGCGTGGTGCGGGCAGAATCGGGCAAGGCGGCGTCCTTCAGGTGTCGGACCCGGATATAGTGGGTCGCGCGCGCGAATGCACCAGTCTATCGCGGCGGGAGCATGGCCAATCGTTCTTTTTTTGTTCTTTGCGCACCAACGTTTCAATTCCGGGTTCTCGTGAGCATCCGCAGGGCGAGTGCAAGGAGCAGGCAGAGGCATTCGTATGTGCGAACGGCAGCGGCACTTCCGTTCATAAACATGTCATCAAACTGTCATTTTCGCCGAAATCAGCATGCTTTCATGCGCGAGGGATGCTAAGCGGCGGCAGCGCCGCCAACAGCCGTCCGGAGACAGCGTGTCCCAGAATACCATCGACAAGGACTTGAAGAAGGTTCTCCATCTCGAACAGGCCGCCCATAACCTGTCGCGGTCGCTCGCCATTCCAGGCCTCACGGCGCTGTTCTTCCTCGGGGTCGTCATTCTCGCCAGCCTGTCGGTCACGGATGGGCCCCTGGGCTGGTTCGTGCTCGCGGCGGCGGTGATCGGGGCTTACATGGCGCTGAGCATCGGCGCCAACGATGTTGCCAACAACATGGGGCCGGCGGTGGGAAGCCGGGCGCTGACACTGGGCTGGGCCATCGTCATCGCCGCGATCTGCGAGGCGGCGGGCGCGATCCTGGCGGGTGGCGATGTCGTAACCACCATTTCGCGCGACCTGATCCGCATCGACCATCCCCTTTCCACCACCAACTTCATCTTCGTGATGATGGCCGCGCTACTGGCCTCGGCCATGTGGATCCATCTCGCGACTATCCTCGGTGCGCCGGTTTCGACCACCCATTCCATCGTCGGCGGCGTCATCGGCGCCGCTGTCGCCGCCGCCGGCGTCAGCGTGGTGTCATGGCCGATCATCGGTTCGATCGCGGCAAGCTGGGTCATCTCTCCGATCATGGGAGGAGGGATCGCCGCCATGCTGTTGGGCTTCATCAAATGGGCGATCCTCTACCGCGATGATCGCATTGCCGCCGCTCGCCGTTGGGTGCCGGTGCTGATCGGCGTCATGTCCGGCGTGTTTGCGGCCTATATGGCCATGAAGGGTCTCAGCAGGATCTGGCAACCATCGTTTGTAACAGTGATGGTGATCGGCCTCACAGCTTTTGCCCTTGGCTGGGTCGCTGGGCGGCCCTGGATCGAGGCGCGTATCCCGGGACTGGAAAACCGCCGCAAGCATATCGCCTCGCTGTTCACGCTGCCGCTCGTCATGGCGGCGGCGCTGCTGTCGTTTGCCCATGGCGCCAACGATGTCGCCAATGCCGTGGGTCCATTGGCGGCCATCGTCGCGGCGGCGGACTTTGGCGTTGGCGCTTCGGGCACCGTCGATCTCCCGCTCTGGGTACTGTTGATCGGCGCGGTCGGCATCTCCATGGGGCTGGCGCTATTCGGTCCGCGCCTGATCCGTACCGTGGGCGAGAAGATCACCAAGATGGACCCGATCCGCGCCTATTGCGTGGCGCTTTCGGCGGCGGTCACCGTGCTGGTGGCATCCGCCTTCGGTTTGCCGGTGTCGTCGACCCACATCGCCGTGGGCGCGATTTTCGGCGTCGGCCTGTTGCGTGAGCTGTTGACCAACAAGGGGGTTCGCAATCCCGCCGTACAGCCGCGCTCGCTGTTCCTGGAGCCGTCGAAGCTCAACAAGACGCCTGAGGACGCCATCCGCAACGAGCAGAAGCGGGAGCGGCGCAAACTCGTGCGCCGTCAGCATATCGTGGGGATCGCCGCAGCCTGGGTCGTCACCGTTCCGGTGGCGGGCATCCTCGCGGCTCTGATCTACCTGCTGATGAGCCGTTTCAACAGCTGAGCGCTTGAATCTCTTTTCGGGTTCAGGCCTTTGATTTCAAATCATATTCGCTTTCCTGCGCGGTGCGCCTGTCGAGGGCTTCCACCAGTTCTGCCAGGCGCGCATCCGACAGAAGGCGGCGCGCGTCCGCCAAAGTCACCCAATGGCGCTGACGCTGGCCCTTTTCCGGCCAATCCTCCAATTGCTCCGTCATGTGCAGAGGATAAAGATCGACCGTCAGGACACGGCGGCGCAAGTCACTCGTCTTGACCGTCACATAGGACCCGATCGGTTGCCGGTCGATGGTGCCGCGAATGCCAGCTTCCTCGAAAGCCTCCTGCGCCGCTGCCTCCCAGGGTTCGCGGTCTTCCATGGGGTCGCCCTTCGGGAAGATCCAGCGGCCTGTGCGGCGTGATGTTATGATGAGGTAGACAGCGCGACCGTCCACGAGCGTGTAGGGGATGGCCCCGACCTGGCGCGCTCCACCGTCCATGCCGCCGTGGGACGTGGGGCGGAACAGCCCGTACAGCACTTGAAGCCAGTCTTGAACAGCCATGAATCTCTCCCCCGATGCCGGCGGCACTATCATCCCAGATGGGCGATAGTGCCATCATTGATCTGTGCTGCGCCGCCAGTTTTGCTAGGCTCCGACCACAAGCGCGGATAATGCGCATCGCGGCAAGGGAGGGATCGCGCCATGTCGTTTTCACAGCCAGCAGCCCGTCCGATGGATGCCGCGCCGGTCATTGCTCGGCTCGGCGAACGTTTTGGGACGCGGCTGTCGACCGCAGAGGCGGTGCGCCGGCAGCATGCTCATACGCTAACATGGATTCCCGTCCAGCCCGCTGATGCCGTTGTCTTTCCCGAAACGACGGAAGAGGTGGCCTTCATCGTCGGGCTCTGTGCGGAGCATCGCGTTCCGATCATTCCCTTCGGTACGGGCACCTCACTGGAAGGGCAGGCCAACGCGCCTCACGGCGGCATCACCATCTCGCTTGGCGCCATGAAGCGAATCGTCGCGATCCATGCCGAAGACCTCGACATCACCGTCGAGGCGGGCGTGACCCGCAAGGAACTGAACACGTATCTGCGCGATACCGGGCTGTTCTTCCCCATCGATCCGGGCGCCGACGCCTCGCTCGGCGGCATGGCGGGGACGCGCGCCTCCGGCACCAACGCCGTCCGCTACGGCACCATGAAGGACAATGTGCTGGCGCTGACGGCGGTGCTCGCCAACGGGGAGATCGTCCGCACCGGCAGCCGCGCCCGCAAATCCTCCGCGGGATACGACCTGACGCGGCTGCTGGTTGGTTCGGAGGGAACGCTCGGCGTCATCACAGAGCTGACCCTGAAGCTTCACGGCATACCCGAGGCGATCGCGGGCGGTGTCTGTCCGTTTCCGACCCTCCAGAGCGCCTGCGAGGCCGTGATGGCGACCATCCAGAGCGGCGTGCCGGTGGCGCGGATCGAACTGCTCGACGAGGTGCAGGTGCGCGCTTGCAACGCCTATTCCAAGCTCGGCCTTGCCGAAGTGCCGACGCTGTTCGTGGAGTTCCACGGCTCCACGACCGGGGTTGCGGAGCAGGCGGAAACCTTTGGCGCCATTGCCACGGATGCGGGCGGCGGGCCGTTCCGCTGGACCTCCGACGCACAGGAGCGCGGCGTACTCTGGCAGGCCCGGCACGATGCCTACTGGGCTGCGCTGGCGCTGGACCCCGCCAAGAAGGGCTTTTCAACCGATGTCTGCGTGCCGATCTCACGGCTGGCGGAATGTGTCGCCGAAACCAAGCGCGACATCGAGGCATCCGGGCTCATCGCTCCGGTGGTTGGGCATGTGGGCGACGGCAACTTCCACACCATGCCGTTGGTTGATATGGACGATCCGACGGATGTGGCTCGTGTCGAGGCCTATGTGGGGCGCTTGGTCAAACGCGCGCTTGCCATGGGTGGCACCTGCACCGGCGAACATGGCATCGGGCAGGGCAAGATGGCCTATATGGAGACCGAGCATGGGGCGGCTGCCGTCGAGGCCATGCGAGCGATCAAGCATGCGCTCGATCCTCACAACATCATGAACCCCGGAAAGGTCGTCGCATTCCAGCCGTTGTGATTACATACGCAGCGCATCCAGAATCGATGCCCCGCGCGGAGGGGGCGGACGTTGCAGAAAATGAGTCCGGATTGCCGTTCAGGTCGTTGATGCATCTGATGTTTTGTAATTGCCCAACAGAGAGGAGCGGGCGGGTTCCGTGAACACGACCCTCACCACGATCGCGGCCGCACTCGTGCTGGCGCTGGTGGCTGCGCTGATCGGGCCGCATTTCGTCGACTGGACGCGCTACCGCGCCGAGTTCGAGGCGCGCGCGAGCGAGATCGTCGGTGCGCCGGTTACGGTGCGCGGCGAGGTGGATGCGCGGCTGCTGCCCAATCCGTCGATCCGTTTTCGTGATGTGGTGATCGGCGCGCCTGGAGAGACTGCACGGCTGGAGGTGGATGAGTTCGCGCTCCGCCTGTCTCCGGCACCTCTGCTGAAAGGCGACGTCCATGTCAGGGACGTGGAAGTTGCCGGGCCGCGTCTGACGCTGGAGATCGGACCGGATGGCGAGGTTGCGTTCCCGTTCGATCCTGCCGGTACGAGGCGGGTCGATCCTGCTCGCGTCACTCTCGACCGTGTTGGTATCGATGGCGGTTCGATTATCCTGAGCGATCCGGAGGCGGGCCGGCGCATCGAGATTTCCGGAGTCTCCGGAACGGGTAGCGCTGTTTCCCTCATGGGTCCGTTCAAGTTCGACGGGCAGGCCGCGCATCAAGGCCAGAACTACAGCGTGCGGTTGGCGACGGGGCGCTTCGGCACCGGGCAGACGCAGACCCGGCTGGACATCACCTCGCTTGAAACCCAGCAAAACCTGTCGCTTGACGGCAACCTCGGCTTTGCCGCGTTGAAGCCCACCTATCAGGGACGGCTCACAGTCGGCCGCGCGCTAGGCAAAGGCACGGCCGAGAACGGCGACACCTGGCTTGTGTCCGGTATCGTTGCCGCCGATCCCCGGGAGGTGCGCTTTGATGATCTCGATGTGCAGTATGGTCCCGATGAACGCGCCTTGCGGCTGGAAGGCTTTGGGGAGATTGCGCTTGGCCTGCGTCCGCGGGCGCATCTGAACCTTTCCGCCCGTCAGCTTGATCTCGACCGCCTGCTTGGACCAAGCGCCACCCCGCGGCGGCCGGATGAGGTGCTTGCGATGGTCCGTTCGCGGCTCCCGGCCCCCAGCGCCGCCATTCCATTGACGCTGGATATGGCAGTCGATGGCGTGTTGATCGCCGGAGAACTTGTTCAGGATGTCAAGCTTTCGGCAGCCCAGGATCAGGATGGGCTGCACATCGAAAAGGCCTATGCACGACTACCCGGCGCGGGACGTGTTGCTGCCGCCGGGCGTCTGTTGTTCGCGGCTGATGCGGATACGCGCTTTGACGGGCGCGTGGAGGCTGATATCGGCGAGCTTCCGCTGCTGTTGCGGTGGATTGGCCGTGAGGATGCCTTTCCGGGCGTGCGCAAGCTGGCTCTGACCGGCACTCTGGAGGCTGAACGCCTCCGTGCCTCCATCACGGATGCGCGGCTTTCGGTCGATGGTGAAAGCGCCGAAGGGCGTGTCTTGTGGCGGCGCGACGGTGACGAGATTTCGGTGTCCACCACGATCAAGGCCGAGCGGCTAGATCTCGATGCGATCAACATCATCGGGCTCTATCGCTCGCTCGGCGGAAAGGGGCACGCGCCGCCCGGCCTGGAGCTCACTCTCGATGCGGAGGAGGTGCGCTACCTTGGACTTTCGGCGCGGCAGGTGTCGGTGGACATGGCGGTGCGGCGCGATGAATGGACCGTCAGCCGATTTGCCTTTGGCGACCTTGGCGGATCGAAGATCGATGCCGCTGGCGATCTGACCGTGCATCAGGGCAAGGTCAAGGGCCTGCTGAAAGGTCGGATCGAGGCGAACCGGCTCGATGGCCTGGCGCGCCTCTTGCGCGATACGCCCGTGCCCGATGCGGTCAGCGGCGCCTTTGCCCGCCGCGCCTCAGCGCTTGCGCCCATGAATGCCGCCTTCGGTTTCGGCGCAGAGGACGGAGGTGGCATCGTCTTGACCGCCGCCGGAGAGGCGGGCGGCTCGCGGCTTGATCTGCGCCTCAGCGCTGACAGGTTCGACCGGAAGGCGGTGATTGACGCCAATGTCGGCATCCTGTCGAGAAATGCCAACCGCTTTCTGGCGCAGCTCGGTCTTCCCGTGGTCGCGCTGGAGGCTGGCGGAGAGGGCAGTATGACGCTGACGGCCCAGGGTTCGCTGGCCGAACGGGTGAAAACCAGCGTCGAGGTCTCGATGCTTGGCGGCTCGCTGAGCCTCGATGGGGACCTCCGTTCCGGAACGGAGGGCATCACGGGTGCTCTCGATCTGTCCGCTGAGATGGCGGATGTCACACCATTGTTGTCGCGGCTGGGCCGTCTGCCGCCGGTTTCCCTCGCCGCCGCTGGGGTGAAGGGCGTGGCGCAACTGGTGATCGCGCAGGATCGCATCGCCTTCGAGGCGATCGAGGCTTCCGTGGCCGGCAGGGCGGTGGAAGGGCAGATGGCTTTCTCCGGCGTGGGTCTGCGGATCGTGAGCGGGGCGCTGTCGCTTGACCGTCTCGACATAGAAGACCTCGTGATGCTGGCGATTGGCCCGCTGGCGATCGGCGAGACCACGGCGGCGGGTTGGCCGGACGGGCCGCCATCCCCCGGCCTTCTCGCAGGGCTAGCGGGCAGCGTCGGTCTCAAGGTGGCCGAAGCGCGGCTGGATGCCCTTGCGCCGCTGCGCGAGATCGAGGCGAGACTTGTCTTCGTTCCGGACGGGTTGGCGGTCGAGGATGTGCGAGGCCGTTTTGCAGACGGGCGGTTCGAGGGGGCTCTGGGCATCCAGACAGTCGCCGACAAGATCGTGCTCAGGACACGGTTCGGACTTACCGATACCGATCTCGCCGGGATTGCCTGGTATGGGCCTGACGGCATGCCGCTGATGACCGGGCGCATCGACCTGATGGCGGACGTCGCGGGAAGCGGGGATACCCTGGCGCAGGCTGTGGCTGGGTTGAACGGCGGTGGTACGGTCGCGGCACGGGGTGTCACGGTCGAACGATTTGACCTGGGTGCATTCGAACTCGTTCGGAATGCCGCCGAGGCCGGGCTGGACCTCACCGCCGGCAAGGTGGCCGGTGCTTTCGAATCCGCTCTGGCGCGCGGTGCCCTCAACCTGCGCGAGGCGACCGGGGCCTTTTCGGTCGCTGGCGGCGTGCTTCGACTGTCCAACCTTGTGATCGATGCACCGACCGCCTGGCTTTCGGCCGCCGTGACGGCCGATCTTGCCAAGGCATCCCTGAACGCGTCGGTCGGTTTCGGCCCACGCGGCAGCGCGGGTGATGAGGGCAAGTCGCCGCCGCGGGTCTCGCTGATGTTCGACGGTCCGTTGGATACGCCGGAGCGCCGGCTGGATGTGACGGCGCTGACCGGATTCCTGACCGCGCTGGCGATCGACCGCGAGGTGGGCCGTATCGAGGCGCTGGAAAGCGAGGCGCATGAGCGCGGCCGGCTACGGCGCGAGGCGGATGTTCAGGCTTTACGCCGCCAGATGGAAGAAGCCGATGAGGTTCGTCGCGCTGCTCGCCGTGCGGATGAAGAGGCGCGCAGGATTGAAGCTGAACGGATTGCGCGGGAAACGGTGGTGCCGGCCCTGCCTCCGCCGCGCGAGGTTGGTCCGCCGCCGGGTGCGTCCTCACCAGGCAGCATCGTGCCTTTCAATGCAACTGGCTCCATCGGTGAGCCGCGCCCTGCCGGCGGTCCGCTTGTGATCACCCCGCAGCCACAGCAGGCACCGCCCAATGCGCTGCCGCGCACTCTGCGTGAGCTGTTCCGCTAGGGCGGTTTATCGTTTCCGGTAGTGGGCGAGAACGCGCAGTCTTATGGCCGATGACAGATTGGTCTCGCCACGGGTGGCGTCGATCTCAGCGACAAGCGCCCGCAGGGTCCTGTCTTCGGCTTCCGCGATGTCCTTGAGCGCCGCCCAGAAGGCATTTTCCAGGCTGATCGAGGTGCGATGACCCGCGATCTCGATGGAACGCTTGACGATGCCGCCGCTCATTCCGGCTGACTGCCGCGATTGTGGGCATCGAGCTCGCGCGCGGCTTTCTCGCGGTGCGCGAGCTCGGAAGTCTTCTCAGCCTTTGTCCGGCCGGACCGTGCCCGGTTCTCCTCGGCCTTGCCGGCCTTTTCGGCGCGGGCCTTCGCCTTACGCGCCTTGTTGAGGTTCAGGATATCGCCGGGCATGGGCTGAAATTCACTCCGGTGCGATCATCTTCTCGGGGCGCACGACCTCGTCGAATTCGGCTTCCGTTACGAAGCCGAGGCGCACGGCCTCTTCCTTCAGGGTGGTGCCATTCTTGTGAGCCGTCTTGGCGATCTTGGCGGCGTTATCATAGCCGATCTTGGGGGCGAGGGCGGTTACCAGCATCAGGGAGCGGTCAAGACCGGCCTTGATGTTGTCTTCGCGGGGCTCGATGCCGACGACACAGTTGTCTGTGAAGGAAACCGCCGCGTCGGCCAGGAGGCGCACCGACTGGAGGAAGTTATAGGCCATCACCGGATTGAACACGTTCAACTCGAAATGTCCCTGGCTTCCGGCAAAGGTGAGGGTGGCGTTGTTGCCGAAGATCTGGACGCAAACCTGTGTCAACGCCTCGCATTGGGTCGGGTTGACCTTACCCGGCATGATCGAGGAGCCGGGCTCGTTCTCCGGTAGTGCAAGCTCGCCGAGGCCGGAGCGCGGGCCGGAACCGAGGAAGCGGATATCGTTGGCGATCTTGAACAGCGAGGCCGCCACCGTGTTGATGGCGCCATGGCTGAAGACCATGGCGTCATGGGCCGCCAAAGCTTCGAACTTGTTGGGTGCGCTGGTGAACTTCATGCCGGTGATGGCGGCGATGCGGTCGGCCACCATCTCGGCGAAGCCCACCGGGGCGTTGAGGCCGGTGCCCACCGCCGTGCCGCCTTGCGCCAGTTCCATGAGCTTCGGCATGGTTTGCTCGATGCGTGCGATGCCGTTCTCAACCTGGGTGGTGTAGCCGGAAAACTCCTGGCCAAGGGTGAGGGGGGTCGCGTCCTGGGTGTGTGTGCGGCCGATCTTGATGATCCGGTCCCAGGCCTTGGCCTTGTCATTGAGCGCGTTGCGCAGCTTCTGGAGGGCCGGGATCAGGCGGTGGTGGATTTCCTCCGCGCAGGCGATGTGCATGGCCGAGGGATAGGTGTCGTTGGACGACTGGCTCATGTTGACGTGGTCGTTGGGATGGACCGGGCTTTTCGTGCCGATGACGCCGCCCAGCATCTCGATGGCGCGGTTCGAGATCACCTCGTTGGCATTCATGTTGGACTGCGTGCCCGAGCCGGTCTGCCAGACCGCAAGCGGGAAATGATCGTCGAGTTTGCCCTCCATCACCTCCTGTGCGGCCTTGACGATGGTCTCGCCGATCTTTGTGTCGAGGCGGCCGAGTGCCATGTTGCTCTCGGCCACAGCGCGCTTGACGATGCCGAGGGCGCGCACGATCGGGGCGGGCTGCTTCTCCCAGCCGATCTTGAAGTTTCCGAGAGAGCGCTGGGCTTGTGCGCCCCAGTAACGATCGGAGGCGACTTCGATCGGGCCAAAGGTGTCGGTTTCGGTGCGGGTGGCGGTCATCATCTTGCCTTGCTGAATAATCGGAAACAGGAGTCCATCGATTGCGTGGACACGGGGTATTTTCCCGCTTGCGCCGGACAATGCCCTATCTTTGGCTTGCACGCTTTCGCAATGCAAACCGGTATCCACTTCGCCGGAAGGCTCTAGCACGCGGGATCGGGGGCAGTCACGGGCCTGATGGTGCCGACTGTCTACTTCTTGCGGAATTTATCGAGACTGACGACTTGTGCGCCATCGCCCGGCTCATGAGCCTCGGCCGCCGCCGGAGCGGTTTCCGCGGGTTCGGTGGCCGCCCCGCGCGGCGCTCTTGGCAGGCTGGTGATCTCACCGCTGCCTTCGGCCGTCGCGCCATGTGCGGAAGGCTGAGCCTCCACCGCATCGCCCGCCTGCTCGGTGGTCTCGAGCTTTTCGAATTTCAGGCCAAATTGAACTGAGGGATCGAAAAAGCCAGCCAATGCCTCATAGGGGACAACGACCTTCTCGGGTACGCCACCGAAGGAGAGGCCGACGGAGAAGTTGTGATCGGTGACCTCGAGATCCCAGAATTGATGCTGGAGAACGATGGTCATCTCGCTGGGGTGCTGCTCGCGCAGGCGCGCCGACAGCTTTACGCCCGGAACCCCGGTGTGAAAGGAGATGTAGAAATGATGCTCGCCGGGTAAGCCGTCGCGTGCGACATCCATCAGCAGATCGCGGACAAGCCCACGCAGAGCGTCCTGTGCACGAAGGTCATAACGCAAAAGATCGGTCGACATCGTCCCCAGCACGCACGTTGACCGGAAATCCCGATCGGTTTCCGGTGAGAATGGAAGTGGAGGCTTCTGTTGCCAGGTGCCTCCGAACCCCGCCTGAAGGTGCTAACCCACAGGGCTTTGGATCGGTATTTCAGACCGCATTACGCAGCCTGAGCAACCGGAGCATAGTTGTCGTTGGCAACTACAGATTGGTCCGATAACGGCGGTACCATGCCGGGCAAAAGAGCGCTCTTTACACCCTCGTCGATCCTATTTCGCCCCCGCCGAAACCCGCATACGACGGGCTTTGGTGGAGGCGCCGGGTACCGCCCCCGGGTCCGAATGGTTTATTTCAACGTCCGTTTATCGCCATAGTCAGCTTGCGCTGACACTTGGGAATATAAGGGATTCCGCAGCAAAAAAAAGAGCGGAGGCGGCTTTTTCGCCAGCTCCGCCCAAATGCGCCGAACATTATCGATCAAAAGCGCCCGCGTTCGCGATTAACGTCGATGATATTGCCTGTCCGCCCGTCGATCCTGATGATCAGGCCGCGTTTTCTCCGGTCGGTTCCGCGAACAGTCCAGGAACCGCGGCGTTCGCTGACATCATTCACATTGGCCATGCCATTGGCGCGTGCGATCCTCGTGGCATCCCGCGAACTGATGCGATCAAACCTGCGGTCGTTGTGGCCGCGCCTGTCGTTGCCACGATAGCGGGGGTCGCCGCGATCCGGTTGGACGCTGATCCCGCCAGGACCAATCTGGATGCTCTGCGCCTGTGCGGACGGGGCTGCGATAACGACCGCCAATGCCAGTGCAAAAGCCGCTGCAATAGGTTTTTTCATCATTCGATTCTCCAGAGGGACGAGTGTGCGCCATGGTGATGAACGTAATCTGCAAACATAAATGGCATGAACAAGGATTTGTTCCGCTGCAGAGCCTGTTGCCGAGCATAGTTGTGGGCACATAACGGCCCTCGTCACACGCGGCGTGAAACAATGTAGATTGATGGCCTGAAATCAGGGAATCACGCCATGCGCGCCTATCACGATCTTCTTCAGCGCATCCTCGACGAGGGCGTGCGCAAGGACGACCGCACGGGGACCGGCACATTGTCGGTGTTCGGTCACCAGATGCGCTTCGACCTCGCCGAGGGCTTTCCGCTCGTCACCACCAAGAAGCTGCACCTTAAGTCCATTGTCCACGAGTTGCTCTGGTTTCTCGCCGGCGACACCAACGTGCGTTACCTCAAGGACAACGGCGTCAGCATCTGGGATGAATGGGCGGATGCCGATGGCGATCTCGGCCCCGTCTACGGCAAGCAGTGGCGTTCATGGTCCGCGCCGGATGGACGGGCCATCGACCAGATCTCCTGGGTGCTGGATGAGATCAAGCGCAATCCGGATTCGCGCCGCCTGATCGTCTCGGCCTGGAACCCGGCCGATCTCGACCGCATGGCGCTCGCGCCCTGCCACTGCCTGTTCCAGTTCCACGTGGCCGATGGCCGGCTGTCGTGCCAGCTCTACCAGCGCTCGGCGGACGTGTTTCTCGGCGTGCCGTTCAACATCGCATCCTATGCGCTGCTGGCCCATCTCGTGGCGCATGTGACCGGGCTCCAGCCCGGCGACTTCGTGCATTCCTTCGGCGATGCGCATCTTTACCTCAACCATCTCGACCAGGCGCGCCAGCAACTCGGTCGCGAGCCGCGCGGACTGCCGACCCTGCGCCTCAATCCCTCGATGCGGAACATCTTCGACTTCCGCTTCGAGGATATCGTGGTGGAAGGCTATGATCCGCATCCGCTCATCAAGGCGCCGGTGGCGGTGTGAGCCTTGTCATCCGTCCCGCGCGGCCCGGCGAGGGCGCGCTCGTGCTGTCGCTGGTTCATGAACTGGCTGACTACGAAAAGCTCGCACATGAGGTCGACGCCACCGATGCCATGATGGAGCAGGCGTTGTTCGGGCCGCACCCGAGAGTTTTCTGCGATCTCGCCGAATGGAACGCGGAGCCTGTCGGCCTGACGTTGTGGTTCTATAATTTCTCCACATTTCGCGGACGTCACGGCATCTATCTGGAAGACTTGTTCGTCCGGCCCGCCGTGCGTGGGCGTGGTATCGGCAAAGCCCTCCTGAAGCATCTGGCCCGGCGCTGCGTTGTGGAAAAGCTGGCGCGTCTGGAATGGTCGGTGCTCGACTGGAACGCACCGTCGATCGATTTCTACAAGGCTCAGGGCGCCGTCCTGATGGATGGCTGGACCATATGCCGTGTCACCGGTGAGGCTTTGACCGCACTGGGCGGGGAGGGAGCATGAGCGTACCTGTGGTTCTCGTGGCGGCGGTCGCCCGAAATGGCGTCATCGGTGTGCGCAACGGGCTGCCTTGGCATTTGTCGTCGGATCTCAAGCGCTTCAAGGCCCTGACCATGGGACAGCCCATCATCATGGGCCGCAAGACCTTCGATTCTATCGGTAAGCCCTTGCCCGGGCGTGAAACCATCGTGGTGTCGCGCGACGCGGCGTACTGCCATGTGGGTGTCCATGTGGCCGCGAGTATCGCCTCCGCTCTGGAACTGGGACAGATGCTTGCCAGACGCATGGGAGCGCCTTCGATCGCGGTTATTGGCGGGGGCACTATCTATGACCAGGTGATGGAGCATGCGGACCGTCTGGAAATCACCGAGGTGGATGCCACACCGGAAGGGGATGCGCGATTTCCGGCGATCGATCCGGCCCGGTGGCGAGAAACCGCTCGCGAGGCGCATGATGCTGGTCCCAAGGACGACCATGCCTTCGTCTTCGTCAGCCTGACGCGAAGGTGATGCTGTCGTTCGTTGACATCCGCCCTGCATCCGGCCACCTGAAAACGCGTGAACAGTTGATGCGATGAAGCACGTCGCATACAAGCGTCAAGCGCCGCCTTCCGGCAGGCGACCGGCCGATAAAGTGGAGACGATATGCCCTGGAGCAATCAGAGCGGTGGTGGCGGTGGCCCCTGGAAGCAGAACCCCGGCCCGTGGGGATCTGGCGGAGGCAATTCCGGCGGTCCGAACAATCCTTCGGATCTTGAGGAACTTCTACGCCGTGGGCAGGATCGTCTGAAGAACGTGCTGCCCGGTGGCCCCGGTGGCAGCGCCTGGGTTCTGCTGCTCCTGCCGATCGCGCTGGTGCTCTGGGCCCTGTCCGGCATCTACACCGTGCAGCCGTCCGAGCAGGGCGTTGTGATGCGCTTCGGCAAGTTCAATCGCACCACACCCTCCGGCCTCAATTATCATCTACCCTATCCGATCGAGAGCGTGCTGACGCCGAACGTGACCGAGAACCGGCGCATCGACGTCGGCGTGCGGATCACCGACACCAACACCAGCCGCTCGGTTGGTCTGCGGACCGTGCAGGAGGAAAGCCTGATGCTGACCGGCGACGAGAATATCGTCGACGTCAGCTTCTCGGTGTTCTGGGTGGTCGGCGACGCGCCGGCCTATCTGTTCAACGTGCAGAACGTCGAAGGCACCATCAACGCCGTGGCCGAAAGCGCCATGCGCGAGGTGATCGGCCGTTCCGAGCTTCAGCCGATCCTGACCGGCGCGCGCCAGACCACGGAAACGCAGGTGCAAGAGCTGATGCAGACCGCGCTGGACGCCTATGGCGCGGGCGTGAGGATCACCCAGGTCCAGCTTCAGAAGGTCGACCCTCCTCAGACCGTCATCGGCGCCTTCCGCGACGTCCAGGCCGCGCGCGCCGACCAGGAACGCTTGCAGAACGAGGCACAGGCCTACGCCAACCGCGTTGTGCCGGAATCCCGAGGCGAGGCGTCCCGCGTCACCCAGGCAGCGGAAGCCTATCGCGAGAGCGTGGTCAACCAGGCTCGCGGTCAGTCCGACCGCTTCACGCAGATCTACGAGGAGTATTCTAAGGCTCCGGAACTGACGCGCCAGCGCATGTTCCTGGAAACCATGGAAAGGCTCTATGGCAACATGGACAAGGTCATCATCGATCCGTCCGTAGGTGGAAGCGGGGGCGTCGTACCCTATCTTCCCCTCGACCAACTCCAGCGTGGCGCGCCGCGTCCGGCCGCACCCCAAACGACAGGAAACACGCGATGAAATCCGGTATTTTCGGCGTTCTCGCCATCCTCGTCCTTGGTGCCCTGATCGTCGCCGGCAGCGCGCTCTTCACCGTCAACCAGACCCAGCAGGCGCTGGTGATCCGCTTCGGCAGCCCGCAGATGCCGATCCGCGAGGCAGGCCTGCATTTCAAGGCGCCGTTCATCGACAACATCGTCTATATCGAGAAACGTATCCTCGATCTCAACCTGCCGGCACAGGAGGTCATCGCCTCCGATCAGAAGCGTCTCGTGGTCGACGCCTTCGCGCGCTACCGGGTCGAAAATCCGCTGCTGTTCTATCAGGCCGTCGGTTCGGTCGAGGGGGCAACCAATCGCCTCGCCACCTTCCTCAACTCGTCGCTGCGCCGTGTTCTCGGTGAAAACACCTTCCAGAATGTGGTTCGTGACATGCGTCCGCAACTCATGGGCCGCATCCGCGACCAGGTGAATGGCGAGGCCGAGAAGCTCGGGCTCACCGTTGTCGACGTGAAGATACGCCGTGCCGACCTGCCGGAGGAGAACAGTCAGGCGATCTATGATCGCATGAAGACCGAGCGTGAGCGTGAAGCCGCGGAAATTCGGGCCCAGGGCGGCGAGGCCGCGCAGCGCATTCGTTCCAGAGCCGACCGCGACGTTACCGTCATCCTGGCCGAAGCCAACCGCGATTCCGAGCAGAAGCGCGGTGAAGGCGACGCCCAGCGCAACGCGATCTACGCCGAGGCCTATGGGCGCGATCCGGAGTTCTTCGCCTTCTACCGGTCAATGCAGGCCTATGAGCAGGGCTTGAAGGGCGACAACACGCGTCTCGTCCTGTCGCCGGATGGTGATTTCTTCCGCTTCTTCAACGCGCCGCTCGGTTCACCTTCGGCGCAGCCTGCGCCGCGCGCGGGAGCTGCTGCACCGCAATGACGGACCTCGTCGTCGCAATCGGACTTGTGCTTGCGATTGAGGGCATCGTTTTTGCTGCATTTCCGCGCGCGACGCGCGCGGCGATGCTGGCGACGGCAGGGACGCCCGACCGGATCATGCGCATGGTCGGCATCGGCTCGGCGGTTTTGGGCGTGATTATCGTCTGGCTGGTGCGGGGCTGAGCGCTCCCCGCATGCACGCAAGCGTGACCGTGTTCGATGAAGACTTTTGTGCGGCGTCACAATAGCCTTTGCCTATGGAAGCGTCGGCGTCCGTGCGCATGTTTCGGTCATGGCGCCGATTGTGAAGCGGAGACGCGCATGCCGTGTGTTGATACCTCAAGCCGGTGCCGCCACTGGGCGGCCTGCGCCCTTCTGGCGCTGACTGTTGCGCTGCCAGGCTCCCTGTCCGCACAGACGCGTGGGCCCGAGGCCATTTCGAGCGTGATTGCCGATGTCATTGATACGGTCGTTCTGATCTCCACCTCCGAAAGCATCGCAGGTGCAATCGCGCCCGACGGGGGAACGCAACCGGAATTGTCGCCCGACGTTCCACTGGACGAGTTCTTCAAGGAATTCTTCCAGCGTCAGGAGCGCGGCGAGTCGCAGGGGCGTCCCACAGGTGAGGGCTCCGGTTTCGTCATCAGCGCCGATGGCGTGATCGTGACCAACAACCATGTCATCGAAGGCTCCGACGACATCGAGGTGACTTTCAACAACGGCACGAAACTCAAGGCGGAAGTGGTCGGACGCGACAAGGAGACCGACCTGGCGGTCCTGCGCGTCAAGCCGGTGTCGCCGCTCAAGGCAGTAAAGCTGGGCAATTCAGACACGCTGACCGTGGGTGAGTGGGTGGTGGCGCTGGGCAACCCCTTCGGCATCGGCCTGTCGGCTTCGTCCGGCATCGTCTCGGGCCGCAACCGCGACATTCGCTCGGGGCGTTTCGACGCCTTCATCCAGACCGACGCCTCGATCAACAAGGGCAATTCCGGCGGGCCGTTGTTCAATCTCAATGGCGAAGTGGTGGGCATCAACACCGCGATCCTGTCGCCCACGGGTGGCTCCATCGGCATCGGCTTCGCGGTGCCGACCTCGACGGCCACGCGGGTGATCGATCAACTGGTGAAGTATGGCGAGACGCGGCGCGGCTATCTCGGCGTGCGCATCCAGGACGTGACGCCGGAGCTTCTCAGTCGTCTTGGGCTCGATGCCGCGCGCGGAGCGCTGATCGCCGGCGTCACGCCGGAAGGGCCGGCGGCCAAGGCGGGCATCAAGGTCGGCGACGTGATCCTGTCGATCGACGGCAAGGCGGTGCCGGATTCGCGCGCGCTTCAACGTGTCGTGGCCGATTCCGGCAACGACAGCGCGGTGGAGGTCACGGTGCTGCGCGACCGCAAGGAACTGAAGCTCCGGATCACGCTCGGCCGGCTGGAGCAGGCAGCGGAAGCGGATGGTGAGGACGAGGCGCAGCCCGAGGTCGAGCAGACCGGCGCGGCGGATGCCTTCGGCGCCAGGTTCGCGGAGATGACCGACGAGCTTCGCCAGACCTACGGCATCGACCAGACGGTCAAGGGCACGCTGGTGGTGGTCGAGGTCACCAAGGATTCGCCGCTGTCGGCGGCTCAGGTGGCGCCAGGCTTTGTGCTTCTTGAGGTGCAGCAGCACGCGGTGCGCGACGGCGAGGGCCTCAAGGAACGGATCGAGGCCTTGAAGAAGACCGGCAGGGCCAGCGCGCAGCTCCTGTTCTCGTCGCCGGACGGAGCCTATCGCTTCGTCACGGCGAAGCTGGATTAAATAAACTCGTCGCGCCGAAACCCTTGAATATAGAGCAGCGCCGTCAGGTCGCCGTGGTTGATCTTGGCGTGGGCGGCGGCGGCGACCTTGGGCTTGGCGTGGTAGGCGACGCCCAGCCCGGCCTCGCCGAGCATGGCCAGGTCGTTGGCTCCGTCCCCGACCGCAAGAGTTTCTTGGGGTGACAGGCCGTTCCTGTCGCGCAGCTCGATCAGCGCGGCCAGCTTGGCCTCCTTGCCGAGGATCGGCTCCAGAACCTCGCCGGTCAGGATTTCCCCCTCGGTTATCAGGGTGTTGCTGCGATGCTCGTGGAAGCCGATCATGGCCGCCACCGGGCCGGTGAAGACCGTGAAGCCGCCCGAGACCAAGGCGGTGTAGGCGCCGTTGGCGCGCATGGTCCTTACAAGCTCTTGGCCTCCCGGCATCAATGTGATGCGTTCGGCCAGGACCTTCTCGACGATGTTGGCGGGCAGGCCCCTTAGAAGGGCAACGCGTTCGCGCAGGGCCGGCTCGAAGGCGATCTCGCCGTTCATGGCGCGCTCGGTGATGGCCGAGACCTTGGCCTTCAGCCCAAGAACATCAGCGAGTTCGTCGATGCATTCCTGGCCGATCATGGTGGAGTCCATGTCGGCGAGCAGGAGTTTCTTGCGACGACCGGCTTCACGCTGCACGACGATGTCCAGAGCCGCACCATCAGCCGCACGGACCGCCGCTTCAAGGTGCGGGCTGTTGTGTCCCGCATCCGGACTTGCGAAAGGAATGTCGGCGGCGATGCCCGGCGCGAGCCAGCGCGGCTCGCCGGCCCGGGGAAGGGCGGCCGCGACGCGGGCGACCAGCGCCTCGTCCAGGATGGGCGCGGCGGGATTGGAAACGAGGGTGGCGACGTGAGTGGTGATGGCGGTCATGGCTTTGAAGGTCCGATAAGCGCCGTGCTTATCGCCGGTCCGACCGCCAGCGGCAAGTCGGCCGTGGCGCTGGCCGTGGCCGAAGCTGTGGGCGGCGTGGTGGTCAACGCCGATTCCATGCAGGTCTACCGCGACCTGCGGGTGCTGACCGCCCGGCCCGCGCCCGAAGACGAGGCGCGCATTCCCCATCGGCTCTACGGCCATGTGGATGGCTCCGAGCCTTACTCCGTCGGTCGCTGGCGGGCGGACATGGCGGACGTTCTTCAGAGATCGATTCAACGCCCTCATGTTCTGAATCAGAATCCGCCCTTGCCCGTAATCATCGGCGGCACCGGGCTTTATTTCGCCGCGCTGGCGGGCGAGTTGGCCGATGTGCCGCCGGTGCCGGAAGAGGCGCGGACTCATTGGCGCGCGCGCGGGCTGGCCGAGCCGCCGGAGGCTCTCCACGCCGAACTGGCGCGGCGCGATCCGGTGATGGCGGCGCGGCTTCGCCCGACCGATCCGCAACGGATCATCCGCGCGCTGGAGGTGATCGACGGGCTGGGCCGCTCGCTGGCGGAGTTCCAGGCCGGGGAGGGCGAGGGGCTGATCGACCCGGCGAAGACCATCCGGGTGGTGCTGGAGGTGGAACCCGAGGCCCTGCGCGGGCGCATCGACGCGCGCTTCGACGGGATGATGGAGGCGGGTGCGCTGGAGGAGGCGCGGGCGCTGACGGAGCGGCGGCTCGATCCCGCGCTGCCGATCATGAAGGCGCACGGGATGCCGTGGCTTGCGGCGCATCTCAGGGGTGAGATGGGGCTGGACGAGGCGATCACGCGCGCTCAGGGCGACACGCGTCGCTACGCCAAGCGGCAGAGGACGTGGTTCCGGCAACGGATGACGGAGTGGGAATGGACCGCGCCGGAGAGGGCGGCGGAGATGGTTTTGAGAGCCCTGGCCACGCAGGGCTGATGCGGCGGCTGTTCAAGGCCCGGATCTGTTTTCTCCGGCCTTTTCAGGCCGCCCATATTTTGCTTGCCCGGAAGCCGTTAAAGGTATATATTCACAATTATATACTTGACAAAGCAATCTTCAAATGAGACAAGAAGAACAAGGGGTTGTCAATTGATCGCCCCTTCCAATTCAGCCTCATCTAGGATCAATGTCATGACCGACCTCACCGCCCCGATTTTCACGGATGCCGACAAGGCCCGCGAGTATCTTGAGGCGC
>JBEBSP010000014.1:0-22372 GCA_040394255.1 Agaricicola taiwanensis
TCGCGCGCCTCCGCCGGGGTCGCATCGTCGGCCATGAAGAAGACACCCAACGTGCAGCCGCCGGGCTGGACGCCCAGTGTCCCGCCCTTCCAGTCGACCACCGCGCCGCCGTAGTCCCAGTCGAAGCCGTTCATGTCGAACGGCCTGCCATTGGCCTTCTCGACCTCGGCAAGGCTTTGACCCAAGGCCAGCCCATTGCCGAACACCCAGGACGACCCCTCGACGAGGGTCACGTTGGAGATGCCCTTGCGCTTGTCCACGTCCCACCAGACGACTTCCAGACGTTTTTCGGGATCATTGGAAAACACCACCGTTGTGGCGACTTCTTCGCCCTCGGTTCCGTCCAGGGTCTCGAACGTCACATTCTCCGCACCAAACACCTTTTCGAGCCCGTCATGGCTGGCGTCCGGTCCGAACGGCGCTTCACAGGCGATCCGATCCGCATGGGCGGCGGCGGGAATGAGAAACGGGAACAGGGCAACGCAGGCAAGGACAAGGCGCATGATGCGCTCCGGTGAATGATGTGACGATATGAGCCTTGAGCCGACTCGCGACATTGGCGATGCTATCTCATGCGGCTTTACCCACGCCATGACTGGAATATTTCGCCGACCGAGGCCATCGCGCTCCAGCGGCGGCTGAAACCGGAGCTTATCACGCGCACGCCGATCGACCTGTCGCGTGTGCGGCTGGTGGCGGGCGTCGACGTCAGCGTCAAGAGCGAGCGCTCCCGCGCCGCCGTCGTCGTGGTCGCGCTGCCCGACTTCCGTCATGTGGAAACCGTGACGGCGGAACAGCCGACGCCCTTTCCCTATGTGCCCGGTCTTCTGAGCTTCCGCGAGGGGCCGGTGCTGGAGGAAGCCTTCGGCAAGCTCACCGTCACGCCGGATGTCTTCCTGTTCGACGGCATGGGCATCGCCCATCCCCGCCGCATGGGCATCGCCGCGCATATGGGCCTCTGGCTGGAACGCCCCACCATCGGCGTCGGCAAGACGCGGCTGTGCGGCGCCCATGAACCCGTGGCCGATCATCGCGGCGCCTTTTCACCGCTGATCGACAGGGGCGAGACCATCGGTGTCGCCTTGCGCACGCGAGCCCGTGTCGCGCCCGTGTTCATCTCGCCGGGGCACCGTTCCGATCTCGGCTCGGCCATCGGGCTCGTGCTGGCCTGCGCACCAAGGTGGCGGCTGCCCGAGCCGATCCGCATGGCCCATAAGGCTGCGGGCGACTTCGTGCCCGAGCCCCTGCCGCTCTGAACTCAAAGATCAGGCGGCACGTTCGGATTGGCGCCTTCGGCCTCGGGCTGATAGACCATGCGCGTGATCGAGATCTTGCGGCGCGTCGGCCCCACCGACCAGGACATCGTCTGCCCTTCGGACAGCCCGATCAGCGCGGCCCCGATGGGCGACATCACCGACACGCGGTTGCGGTCGATGTCGGCATCGGACGGATAGACCAGCGTGATGCGCCGTTCCTTGGCGGTGTCGTCGTCGCGGAAATGAAACAGCGAATTCATGGTGACCGTCGTCGGCGGCACCCGGCGCGGCGAGACCACGCGCGCCCGAGCCAGCTCATCCTGGAGGAAGGCTGCCACGTCGGGCATATGGGCCTCGTTGGCCATTGCGAGCTGGTAGAGCCGGTCGCTGTCATCCTCGGTGATGACGATGGAGGGCTTGCGGGGAGTGGGGGTTCTGGCCATGTGCCAAGTCTCCGGATCTGTGCGGGAATGATATCCCGCTGTCGTCAGACCAACGGGAACGGCTGGACGCGTTCCCCAGGAGTGCGCGCACGGCGCTTCCCCTGGGGCCATGATCCTGCGATCAGGAGCCCTGCGGACAGGCGGAAAAACCGTGTGGAATGGAACTGGCGCATGCCGACGACTATCGGGGCACCGGGGCGCAAGGTCAAGCCGCACGACTTGCCCCGCTCCGCGCGGCCCCTGTAACCTGGTTCACCTGTTTGCGAGCGACCCGGCCATGACACTGTTCTTCGAGGACTTCCCCCCCGGCGAGACCGCCGAGTACGGTGACCGCATCGTCAGCCGCGAGGAGATCATCGCCTTCGCCGCGCGGTACGACCCCCAGCCCATGCACCTCGACGAGACCGCGGCCGCGAAGACGCTGCTCGGCGGCCTTGCCGCTTCCGGATGGCACACGGCCTGCCTTCTCATGCGCATGAATGCCGACCAGATGCTGCGGGATTCCACCTCCATGGGCGCGCCGGGCATCGACGAACTGAAATGGCTGCGTCCCGTGCATCCCGGCGACAGGCTGCGCGTCCGCCGCGCGACCCTGGAGGCCCGCCCGTCGAACAGCCGTCCGGAGATGGGGCTGGTGAGTTTCCTGTTCGAGGTGCTGAACCAGCGCGGCGAGACCGTCATGACACAGAGGAACACGATCATGTTCGGCCGCCGCAACGGGGAGACCGGCTGATGTTCCTGGAAGACTTCATCCCCGGCGACAGGGTCATGCTGGGCAGCCATACCTTCACGGCCGAGGAGATCATCGCCTTCGCCGGCACCCACGACCCGCAACCCTTCCACATCGATCCGGAAGCGGCCCGCCGGAGCCATTTCGGCGGACTGGTTGCCTCCGGCTGGCACACCGCCGCGATCTGGATGCGCCTGAACGTCGCCTACATGGGCCATGTCGCACGCGCGCGGCTTGCAAGTGGCGAGAGCATGGGCCGCATGGGCCCCTCGCCCGGCTTCAGGGACATGAAATGGACGAAGCCGGTCCATGCCGGCGACACCCTGGCCTATGGCGTCGAGATCGTGGAGGCGCGCGCCTCGGCGTCCCGGCCCGGCTGGGGCGTCCTGACCCACCGCGCCTTCGCCACCAATCAGAAGGGCGAAGAAGTGTTCTCCTTCATCGGCACGGTGATGGTGGAGCGGCGCCCGGACTGAGCGCCTCGGCGTTCTTTGAGTCTAGCCGCCATGCACCGCGATAAGCCGGGCAGCGCCCATGGTCACGGCTTCTCCCACGGCCTCGCGGGCTTCAACTGGATTGTGATCCACGAGAGCCTGAAACAGGCGCGCATAGACAAGCTCAAGCCTCTCATCGCGCGTCCGGGGCGCGTACATACGACGGAACGACGGCGCGTTCTGCAGCCAGAGCCCCTCTATGACCCGGAGCAGGCTGGGCATCTTGGCGGCATCATAGATGAGAAAGCGAAAATCGCGGCTGCCCTGCAGCATTCCCTGGACGTCTTCCGCATTCGAGGCGGCGGTGAAGGCATCGAGGACGCGGCCGATTTTCGCAAGCTCCCGCTTGGTGATGCGCAACGCCGCGCGCTCCGCCGCCAGGCCTTCCACGACGACACGGATGTCCCGCAGTTCGGCATATTTCTTGGCGTTGAAATCGGGAACGCGCGCGATCTGTCCGGGAGCCAGCTCGAAGGCATTCTCAGCCGCCAGGCGGGACAGCGCCTCGCGAACGGGCGTGACGCTGGTCCCCAGCGTTTCAGCGAGCGAGATCAATGAAATGCGGTCTCCCGGCGAGAAACGGCCCGCCAGAAGCGCATCACGGATATGGCGCTCCACCTGCGTGGAGAGGTTTTCGCGCGCCTCCCGGTCGAGAGGCGCCACGGGAACCGCGCGAAGATTGGCTATGGAATGCCCCCCTGCGGAACGCCTGCTGCTTTTCCTCACGTCCCACGTATCAACCATCTGTCCACAATCCAGAGAGCAAAGCCGGCCATCCGTACCGGCCGGGAGGCTTACTCCCACGGGCTGGGGATATCCATTCAACCATCGGATGGCCATACGCTTTCTGTGTTGATTCCTCTTGAACGACAACCATGCTTTCAGAGGGTTTCGAAAAGGCGCTGGATGTCGTCAGCGTTGCTGGTCTGGGTGAGAGCGAGCGACAACAGAACGCGCGCCTTTTGCGGATTGAGATTATCGGCGCCGACCATACCCTGTGCCTACAGAAATTTGCGCCGCGCGACGCGCCCGCTGCCCGCGCGGCTGGATTGCACGACGATGACGCCCGCCTCCGCTGCGCGCTCCAGCGCCTGGCGTTCCAGCGGCGCCGGAATGCCCGGGGCAAGGCCCGCCGAGATGATGCCCTTCGCACCGGCGGCGACGAAGGCATCCACCGCGCAGCCGTCGGCGCCCGCGTAGGAATAGGCGATATCGACACGCGGCAGTTCCCGAAGGGTGGCGATGTCGAACGGGCTGTCGAAGGTGTGCTTGCGCAGCGGCGCGCGGTAGAAGGAGACGCGGTCGCCATCCACATGGCCGAGCAGGCCGAAGTCGCGGCTCTGGAAAGTCTGCAGCCGATAGGTCGATGTCTTGGTGGCGTCGCGGGCGGTGTGGATCTCGTCGTTCAGCACCACAAGCACACCCTTGCCGCGCGCCTCGTCGCTGATGGCGGTGCGCACCGCCGACACGACGTTCATGCCCACATCCGCGCTGAGGGCGCTCGCGGGCCGCTGGGCGCCGACCAGAACCACGGGAACATCGGTTTTCAGCACGAGGTTGAGGAAGTAGCCCGTTTCCTCCAGCGTCGCGGTGCCGTGCAGGATGACGAAGCCGCGGATATCGCTCCTCTCGGCGGCGGTGCGGGTGATGAGCTGGGCCAGCTCGATCCAGTCCGTGGGACCGATGGCGGTGCTGCCTATGGCGCGGAACGGCAGCGTGACATAGTCGGCGAAGCGCGAGGCTTCGGCGATGCGCGAGACCGCTTCGTCCGGCTGCATTTTGCGGCTGACATCCGGATAATCCAGCACATCGAGCGAATCCTCGGCGATGGATGAGATCGTGCCGCCAGTGCCGATGATTGCGACGGTCGGTTTGGTCATGACGGTAAGCCTTTCATAGAGCAAGGGACATGCGATCCGCCCGTTCGGCGGTCGCGCTGAGCGTTTCGGCCTCGATCGCATCGAGAAGATGTTCGGGCCATTCGGCGGGAAGGTCATGGCCGATCAGCACGATCCGGCTGCGATGGTCGGCCGAGGGCCAGTCGGGCAACCAGTGCGGCTCATGGATCATATGCTGGACGGCGTGGATTACCATGGGGCGGCCGGGCGTCTCGGTCAGGGAGATGAGGCCCTTGAGGCGCAAAAGCCGCGAACCCAGATGCGCCGCGAGACCTTCCAGGAACAGCGGCACGGCCAGTGCAGGAAGCGGACGGTCCCGTAGAATCGAGATGGTCGAATAGCGGTGGCTGTGACGAGCGCCCAGGGCGAGGGGAAGAGGCCGCTGCGCTGTCGCCTCCAGAAGACCCTCGGCCACCGCGCCGCGCCATGCGCCCGCGTCCATCACGATAGCGGAGGGATTGAGGCCGGCAAGCTGTTCCCGCAGCGCCGCGTCCATGGCGCCATCGAGGTCGAGCTTGGTCAGCAGCAGGACATCGGCCATGGCCACCTGGCGGCGCGCCTCCGTATAGCGGTCCAGCGTGGCCATGCCCGCCACCGCATCGACGGTGGTCACGACACCGGCGAGCACGAAATCCATGGCCACGACGCCGTCGGAGCCGAGCGCATGCAGCAAGGGGACGGGATCGGCCAGCCCCGACGTCTCGATCACCACCCGCCGGAACGCGATCTCGCCGGCGGCGCGGCGACGGCGCAGTTCCGCCAGCGTCCGCGCGACATCGGAGGAAGACTGGCAGCACAGGCACCCGTTGCCGAGGGTGACGATGGTCTCGTCGGCGGTGTCCATCATGTCGTGGTCCAGGCTGACCGCCCCGAACTCGTTGACGATCACCGCCGTGTCGCGGAAGTCGGGACTGCGCAGCAGACGCGACAGCAGCGTGGTCTTGCCGCTGCCGAGGAAGCCGGTGAGAAGCGTGACCGGTGTCATGACACGACCCCCGTCACGCCGATCCTGATGCCCATGGCGTCATCCGAATGGCATCCGAGTGCGTCACGCACGGCATCGAGCACGCCGAGAATGGAGCTGCATCGGCGGATGCGCCCTGTCGGATAGGTCACGGACCAGCGCATGATCTCGCGCATCTCCACCGGGGCGGATGTCACGACAATGGCGGCATTGCCGGGAAGACGGAGCAAGAGGGCATCATCCTCGCGGGTCGGGACGACCTCCTCCCCCGCTCCCCAGAGAGCAAGGCTGGATGACAGCAGCATATGAAGCCGTGACAGGACCTCGGTGTCATCCATGAAGCGCTCTCACAGACGCGGGCCTGACAGCATGCTTGCGTCGATCTTGCGCGACAGATAGCGCCCGCCGCCCTTCTCGACGGCGAGTTCGCCGTTCTCGACGGCGATCCTGCCGCGCAGCATGGTCAGCGACGGCCAGACGGCGACCTCGTGCCCTTCCCAGGGAGAGTAATCGCTCTCATGCAGCGCGTCGGCGCGCAGGGTGCGCCTGAGGGCCGGATCGAGCACGGCGATGTCGGCATCGCTGCCGGCCGCGATCGCGCCCTTGCGCGGATAGAGACCGAGGATTTTCGCCGAATTGGTCGAGACGAGATTGACGAATTCCTCAAGCGTATAGCCGCGTTTCTCGACCATCTCGGTGTACATGAGCGAGACGCGTGGCTCCACGGCGGCATTGCCGCCGGTGGTGTCGTCGATCCGGTTGCCCTGGAGCTTGCGCTCCAGACTGCAGCACAGCTCGTCCGTGGCGATGGCGTTGATCGACCCGTCCCGCGTTCCGGCCCAGAGCGCATCCTGGTCTTCCTGGGACTTCAGCGACGGATAGGTGTGGTAGATCTGCCCGTTGGGCCGCTTGTAGTCCTCGTTGGTATAGAGGATGTACTGGTGCAGCGTCTCGCCATAGATCGGCTGACCCTTGGCCCGCGCCGCGCGAACGGCCGCGACGCCGGTTCCGGCGCTGATGTGCATCATGTAGAGCGACGTGCCCACCTTCTCGGCCAGGCGCAGGATGCGGCGGAACGACAGGTCCTCCGACAGCGCGTTATGCACCTCCGCCATGTTCTCGAAGCCGGTCCGGCCTTCGCGGATCAGCTTGTCATACATGTGCATGACGATGTCGTTGTCCTCGGAATGGATGACGCCCATGCCGCCCTCGGCCGCGAGGACCTTGAAGACCTCCCAGATGTCGCCGAAGTCCACCATGCGCCCGCGCGTGGAGGGACGGATGTCGGTGGTGAAGATCTTGACGGTCGGGAAACCCGCCTGGATGGTTTCGGCGATCTGGCCGAACAGGTCCGGCGGCAGCGCGCCCTCGACCATCACATGGTACGAGTAGTCGCAATAGCATTCGCCGATCCAGTCCTTGTCGCGCTTCTCGATCGCTCCCCGGATGGTGTTGCCATGGGTCCAGCGCGCGAAATCGATGATGGTGGTGGTGCCCCCGTGCAGGGCCGCCCGGCTGACGGTCGGCGGCGGATCGGACAGACCGGCGGTCCCGTCCGGGTTCGGCACATGCCAGCTGCAATGCACATGGGGATCGATCCCTCCCGGCATCACGATCTTGCCGGTGGCGTCGATCAGGCGCCCGCCCTCGCCGGGCGACAGACTGCCCGACGCGCCGACGGCGACGATTTTCTCCCCGGACACGGCGACATCATGGGGACCGACACCATGAGGCGTCACCACACGGTCGGAGCGAATGACAAAATCAATCATGTGGAACATCCCCAAAATAGGAAAATAAGCTAAAATCCTCACGTTGGGATTCAGCCTGTGCAGGGATCGTACACCTCGCACAAAATTAGTGTCAACATTCTTCAGTTTCCTGCACAACAAATCACCACATGCTCATATTTCAGCACAATATTAGATCATAAAACCACTTGCGCTTATGATTCTGTCATATACGATATATGTTGATTGACGAGCCATCCTTGGTTTTCGGTGTTGGCGGTCAACGATGCTCAAGAGGGAAATAGGTATAATTACCTTAATACATCCGCATTCACGGATTTGGAGCATCGCAAAAATGAATCAAACCAGCGGAGCCTGACATGAAACGACCCCTTCTGACCTGCGGCCTTGCAGCCCTGTTTGGCCTCGGCGCCACGATCGGTGCCGCACAGGCGCAAAACTTCAATCTTCGGTTTGCACACTATCTTCCGAAAGGCGTCTTCCTGGAAGTCGAGGAAGCCTTCACCAAGCGCGTCGAGGAGCGCACCGACGGAAAGATCAAGATCACCATCACCTATTCCGGCGGCCTCGGCGGCGGCAACGAGGTTCTCTCGCTCGTGGGACGCGGCGGTGTCGACATGGCCGCGGTCGTGCCGGGATACTATCCGGACCAGTTGCTGTTCTGGAAAACCTCGCAGATCCCCTTCATATTCGACTCTCCCGGCCAGGCCATCGAGGTCGTGACGGACTCCGTGAAGGAAATCCCCGCCTTCACGGAAGAGATGGACAAGCTGGGCGCCCGCTTCCTGTTCCAGCAGCCGCTCGGCTCGTTCTACATGACGGGCGACGGTGAGAACTGCGACACGCTCGCCGGTCTCCAGGGCAAGAAGGTCCGCGCCTTCGGAGCCGATATCCCGAAGGTCGTCAGCGCGGCCGGCGCCACGCCGGTCACCATCCAGGTGGTGGAGATCTATGAGGCGCTTCAGCGCAAGAGCCTCGATTACTCCTTCCTCAACCTTGGCAACATCGCCGCCAGCCGCCTCTACGAAGTGGCCGGTACGACCTGCGGTCCCGTCATGTCGATCGGCGGCCACATGGTGCTGATCAACAAGCGCCTCTGGGAGCGCATGCCGGCGGAATACCAGCAGATCATCACCGAGGAAGCCGCCAAGGCGCAGGAGGAATACATCGCCTGGCAGGTCAAGAACGACGCCGACACGACCAAGACCCTGCAGGATGCCGGTCACACGGTGAAGCCGATCCAGCCGGCGGAGCTGGCCAAGTGGAAGGCCGATACCCCCGACCTGCTTCAGGGCTGGGCCGACGACATGGCCAAGCGTGGCCAGGGTGACGCCGCCAAGCAGGTCGTCGACCGCTGGCGCGAGCTGACCAAGAAGTGACATGCCCGAAGCGGCGGCCGCCTTGCCGGTCGCCGCTTCCTTTTTTCTCCAACACGACAGGAAAGATCATGCCCCCCATTGATCCGACCATGGCAAAGGCGCTGATCGCCCAGGCCGGCCTCACCGATGTCCATGCCGCCTATCCCGAGGACGTCATGACCGCCCTGGAGCAGGCCGCCCGCTACAACGACACCATCGCCGGGCTCGACATCGAGATCAGCGTTCCGGGCGCGACCTATCTGCCGGGAGGCGACCGATGACGGAGATTTGCTGGCTGTCCGCCACGGAACTCGCCGCCGCCTATCGCAGCCGGGAACTCTCGCCGGTCACGGTGGTGGAGCATCTGCTGGCGCGCATCCGCGCGCTCGACCCGCAGCTCAACGTGTTCATCCATCTCGATGCGGAAGGCGCGCTGCGCCAGGCTCGCCAGGCGGAAGCCGATCTCGCCGCCGGCCGCGACCTCGGCCCCCTTCACGGCATCCCATACGGCGTCAAGGACATCATCGACGTCGAGGGTCTCCCGACGACCTGCCATTCGAACATGCTCAAGGGCAACATCGCCAAGCGCGACGCGGATGTCGTCGCCCGGCTGCGCAAGGCGGGCGCGATCGCTCTCGGCAAGATCGCGACCCATGAATTCGCCATCGGCGGACCCTCCTTCGATCTCCCCTTCCCGCCCGCGCGCAATCCCTGGAACCGCGACCACCATCCCGGCGGATCGTCGTCTGGCTCCGGCGCGGGTCTCGGGGCGGGTTTCTTCCCGCTCGCCATCGGCACCGACACCGGCGGATCGGTCCGCAACCCGGCGGGCTGCTGCGGCATCGTCGGCCTCAAGCCCAGCTACGACAAGGTATCGCGCGACGGCGTCTTCCCGCTGTCCTGGACGCTCGACTACGTCGGCCCCATGGCCCGCAGGGTCGAGGACGTCGCCCTCTTCCTCGACGCCATGGTGGGACAGAAGCCGACGGCGCTGGACACGGACATCAAGGGCCTGCGCATCGGCTTCGTGAAGCACTACCACGAGAAGGACATGCAGGCCGGTCCCGAGACCGCCGCCGCGCTCCAGGCCGCCGCCGACACGCTGGCGGGCCTCGGCGCCATCGTGACCGAGGTCGAACTGCCGCCCCTGGCGGACTTTGCCAGCGTCAACCGCGCGATCCTGACGCCGGAAGCCTGGGCCATCCACGCGCCCTGGCTGCGCGCGCATCCGGAGAGATACGGCAAGCTCAGCCGCCGGCGGCTGATGGTCGGCGCCTTCGTCACGGCCGAAGCCCATGTGCGGGCACGTCTGATGGGCGCCCGGCTCAAGCAGCGGGTCGAGGCCGTCTTCGATCATGTCGACGTCCTGCTGACGGCCAACGCCATGAACCCGGCCTGCCGCATCGACGACGAGGACGCGGTCGTCTTCAATTACTTCCAGCACGCCCGTGCGCCGTTCAACCTGACCGGACATCCGGCGCTGTCCATCATGTGCGGCCTGTCCGGCGATGGATTGCCGCTCGCCATGCAGCTCGTCGCGACGCATGACCGCGAGGACGTGATCCTCAACGTGGCCGCTGCCTATCAACGCAAGACGGAGTGGGCCGACATGCGCCCGCCATTGTCCGACGCGGCGGCATGACGCCCCGCGCGAAGAAGAGAGGATAAGGGAATGAAACGCTTCGTTACCGCGGCATTCGCAGCCGCCGCCCTGACTATGACATCGGGTGCGGCCCTGGCCCAGGCCCAGTTCAACCTGCGCTGGGCGCACTATCTGCCCAACGGTCCCTTCCTGGAGATCGAGAACAGCTTCGCCGAGAATGTGGAGAAGCGCACCAACGGCAAGATCAAGATCTCGGCCACCTATGCCGGCGGTCTTGGCGGCCCGAGCGAAATCCTGGCGCTGGCCGGGCGCGGGGCGGTCGATTTCGCCTCCTCCGCGGCCGGCTACTATCCGGATCGCCTGCCATTCTGGAAGGCGGCCCAGATTCCCTTCGTCTTCGATACGCCCAAACAGGCGATCGAAATCTCCCAGACGCTGGTGAAGGAATTCCCCGCGTTCGATGAGGAGATGAAGGGGATGGGCGTCAAGTTCCTCTACCAGCAGCCGCTCGGTTCATACTATCTCCTCGGCTCCAAGGAAGGCTGCGACACGCTCCAGGGGCTGGCCGGCAAGAAGATCCGCGCCTTCGGTTCCGAAGTGCCGAAGATCATCGACGCCGCGGGCGCGGTCTCCATCAGCCTGACGACCACCGAAATGTATGAAGGCGTCCAGCGCGGCGTCATCGACTACGCCAATGCGGACGTCGGCAACATCGCCTCGCTCAAGCTCTACGAAGTCGGCAAGCACATCTGCGGACCCGTGATGACCTTCAGCGGCCACATGATGACCATCAGCGAACGCACCTGGAGCCGCCTGCCGGCGGAGTATCAGGAGATCATCATGGACGAGGCCGCCGCCACCCAGAAGCGCTATCTGGATTGGGTCGACAGCAACGGACAGAAGGCCATCAAGACCATCAACGACCATGGCATCGAGATCACGCCGTTCAAGGCCGAGGACATGGCCAAATGGAAGGCCGACACCCCGGATCTCATCCAGAGCTGGGTCGATGACATGGCCCGGCGCGGCAAGGGCGACGAGGCCACCAAGATCGCCGCGCGCTGGCGCGAACTGCTCAAGTAATCCTCAAGCAACGTGACCGGCTCCGGCCGGTCACGTCCCTCCTCTCACCAGCGGGCGCTCCATGCAACAATTGTCCCGAGTCATAGAAAAACTGGCCTGGGCCGCCGTCCTGATCGGCGGCGTAGGCCTTCTCATCTCGATGCTGCTCGGCGTGGCCGACGTCATCGGCAGCTATTTCGGCCATCCCGTTCCCGGCGCCTATGAAGTCACCGAGAGCACCATGGTGCTCATCGTCTTCGGCGGCCTGACCTACGCCCAGATCAAGCGCAAGCACATCCGTGTAGAGCTGCTCTACACACATGTGGGTCCGCGCGTGCAGTCGGCCATGGACGTCCTGGCCGACATTGCCGCGCTCCTCTTCTTCGGCCTGCTGATCTGGCAGGGCTGGAACGAGGCCGCCTACAGCATCCAGATCGACGAGGCCACCAGCGGCCTGATCCGCTTCCCGCTGTATCCGGCGCGCATCGTCCTCGTCTTCGGAGCCGGACTGTTCCTTCTTCAGATGTGCCTGGACCTCATCGACGACATCCGCAGGCTCATCACCGGGCAAGGCGGCCATGAGGACGAGCTCATCACCGAGGAAATCGAAGCACTCATGAAGGAAGGCGCCGAAAATGCTTGATCCGGCAACAACAGGCATATTGATCCTCTGCCTCCTGCTCTTCCTCCTGGTGATCGGCACGCACATCGGCGTGGCGCTCGGCATCGCGGGCGTGGCGGGCATGTATCTCGCCATCGGCCCCGACGCCGCCTGGGCGCAACTGGCCATGGTGCCCTTCGCGACCACCAATTCCTTCATGCTCGCCGTGATCCCGCTGTTCATCCTGATGGGGGCCTTCGCGACACAGGCGCATCTGACGACCGACCTCTACAAGGCGGCCTTCGCCTGGCTCGGGCGTCTGCCGGGCGGCCTTGCCATCGCCACCACTTTCGCTTCCGCCGCCTTCGGCGCGGCCTCGGGCTCGACCGTGGTGAACGCGGCGGTCTTCACCCGCATGGCCATGCCCGAGATGACGCGGCTGGGCTATGACAAGCGCCTGAGCGCGGGCTGCATCGCGGCCTCGGGGACCCTGGCGGCCCTGATCCCGCCCAGCATCCTGATGGTGATCTATGCCATCATCACCGAACAGTCGCTCGCCAAGATCATGCTCGCGGGCATCCTTCCGGGCGTGCTGACGGCCTTTGTCTTCATGGCGGGCATCTATGTCCGGGTGAAGCGCAATCCCGCTCTCGCCCCCATGCCCAAGCATCGCTTCTCCTGGTCCGAGCGCTGGGGGTCCCTCAAGGGCGTCTGGGGCATCGGCATGATCTTCGTACTGGTCATCGGCGGCATCTACGCCGGTTTCTTCACCCCGACCTACGCGGGCGCCGTCGGCGCCGCCGGCGCGCTGCTGATCGTGGTCTTCAAGCGCCGTCTCACCGGCAAGTCCACGCTGGAGATCATCAAGGAAACGGGCATCACCAGCACGACGATCTTCATCATCATCATCGGCGGCATGCTGTTCGCGCGGTTCCTGACCTACACGGGGCTCGTGACCGACATCACCGACTATCTGATCTCGCTGCAGCTGGCGCCGACGACCTATCTGCTCTGCTTCATCGTGGTGTTCCTGATCCTCGGCATGTTCATCGAGGCCATCGCGATCATGGTCATGACCCTTCCCGTCATGTACCCCGTGCTGATCGGCGTCGGATACGACCCCATCTGGCTCGGCATCATCTCGATCAAGCTGGCCGAGATTTCGCTCTGCACCCCGCCCGTGGGACTGAACGTCTATGTGGTGCGCAGCGCCTCGCCCGTGCCCCTGACCCTGGAGAATGTCTTCGCGGGCGTCATGCCGTTCATCGTCATGGACTTCCTCGTCCTCGCACTGCTGATCATCTTCCCGTCGATCACGCTGGTCGTGCCGAACATGATGGGTTGAGCCGGTTGACCCCGGCTCGCCTCCCCCCACCGGATTGTGAGAGTTGAAATGACATCACTGAAGGATCTTGTCCGCACCCTGCTGGACCTGCACGGCATCGACCGGCCGGAACCCCGCATCGCGGAAATCGCCGTCGAGACCGACCGGCTGCTCTCGGGCCTCGCCAGCGTGTCGTCGAGCCTGAGCTACCATGACGAGCCATCGAACTATGCGGCTCTCATACTCCGGGAGGCCAGCCATGACTGACCTCGCCCTCCTGGACCTCACCGCCGCCATCGAGGCCCTGGACTCCGGACGCGCCACCAGCGTCGCACTCACGGAAGCCTGCCTCACGCGCATCGAGGCGCACAACCCGGCGGTCAACGCCTTCATCCGTCTCGATGCCGATGAAGCCCTGAAAGCGGCGGCGGAACGGGACCGCGAACGGGCGGCGGGGCGCGTGAAAGGCCCCCTGCACGGCATCCCCCTGGCACACAAGGACATGTTCGACCGCGCCGGCCGCGTCTCGACCGGCGGAACGAAGATACTGAAGGACCGCACCGCCACCGAAACCGCCACCGTGATGGAACGCCTCGATGCGGCCGGCGCCATTGATCTCGGCACGCTCAACATGTCGGAGTTCGCCGCCGGGCCGACCGGGCACAACGTCCACCACGGCGACTGCCGCAACGCCTACAATCCCGCGCATATCTCCGGCGGCTCGTCGAGCGGCTCGGGCGCGGCGGTGGGCGCGCGGCTGGTGTTCGGCGCGCTCGGCTCCGACACCGGCGGCTCCATCCGCCTGCCCGCCGGGGTCAACGGCCTCACCGGCCTGAAGGCCACCTACGGACGCATCAGCCGCCACGGCGCGGTTCCGCGATCCTGGTCGCTGGACCATGTCGGCCCGCTGGCGCGCACGGCGCGCGATGCCGCACTGATCTACAAGGCCGTCGCCGGCCCCGATCCGCGCGATCCCACCACGGCGCATCAGCCGCCGGTCGGCGACATCCGTTTCGACAGGACCGACCTCAAGGGACTGCGCGTCGGCGTTCCCTCGGACAGCGATCTGGCGAGTGTCGACCCGCAGGTTCTCGCCGCGCTCCAGGCCAGCCTGAAGGTTCTGGAGGGGCTGGGCGCGAAGCTGGTGCCGGTGTCCCTGCCGGACCTCAAGCCGATGTACTTCACGGCCGAGACCATCATCAAGTCCGAAGCCGCCGCCATGCATCGCGAATGGCTGCGGACGCGTCCTCAGGACTACGCCGCCAATGTGCGTGTCCGCATCGAGGCGGGCCTCGCCATCCCGGCCACCGCCTACATAGATGCGCTACGCATGCGCTCCCATCTCACGCAGGCCTTCCTCCGGGACACCATGGGCGATGTCGATGTGCTGCATCTGCCCACCATGCCGATCCCCGTTCCCACCAGGGCCGACACCGACATGGAAACGGCGGGCGGCGAACGTGTCCTGGAACTCGTGGGCCGCATCACGCAGTTCACGCGTCCCATCTCCCTCGTCGGCCTTCCCGCCGGCGTCGCACCCTGCGGCTTCGACGGCGCGGGCCTGCCCATTGCCTTCCAACTGGTCGGCAAGCCCTTCGCCGAGGCCAGCGTGCTGGGCGTCATCGACGCGTTCCAGCAGAAGACCGACTTCCACCGCCAAGCGCCGGCCATCGCACGACCGGCATCCTGATGTCCGATATCGGAGGAAAAGCAATGCTCGAGCAACACGGACGTTTTGAATATTCCAACATCACCAAGCGGCCGACCTACGAATGGCCCAACGGCAAGCGGCTCGCCGTTTACGTCGGCATGAACATCGAGGTGTTCCGCTACGGCAAGGGCAAGGGCGCGGCCATTGCTCCCCCCGACCAGGCCAACACCCACAGCGTCTTCTCCTTCCGCGACTACGGCAACCGGGTCGGCTTCTGGCGCTTGATGGACATGTTCCGCGAGATGGACATCCCGCTGGAGCATCAGCTCAACACGGCGATCTACGATCACCATCCCGACATCATGGAGCGCATCCGCGAGCATGGCGACGAGATCCTGGGCCACGGCTACACCAACTCCGACGAGCAGGGTGGCCTCTCCGAGGCCGACGAGCGCAAGCTGATCGAGGACTGCACCGCCAAGATCGAGAAGGAAGAAGGCAAGAAGCCCACCGGCTGGATGAGCCCCTGGCTGTCCAACTCGGTCCACAGCCTCGACCTGCTTCAGGAGGCCGGGTACCGCTACGTCATGGACTGGACCTCCGACGACCAGCCGGTCTTCGCCAAGACCCGCAACGGCAGGATCCTGCTGATGCCCTACCCGGTGGAGACCAACGACAACCGGGCCCTCGTCTGGTACCGCTACAGCTCGAAGGAGTTCACCGATCTCATCATCGACTCCTTCGACGAGATGCTGGAGCAGTCCAGGAACCAGCCGCTGGTCTGCCCGATCTCGCTCCATCCCTTCGTGGTCGGCCGCCCCTACCGCATGCGCGAGCTGCGCCGCGCCTTCGAGCACATCCAGAAGCACCGCGACCAGATCTGGCTGACCCGCCCGGGCGACATCTGCCGCCACATCGAAAGCCTGCCCAAGGGCACCGTGCCCGGCGACCATTACTGACACCGACACGCGGAGCGGCTTGCGGGCCGCTCCGCTCCCAATCACGACCTTCATGAGGCCGATGTGAAAATCGATATCCAGAGTCTGAGCACCCGGGACCAGTACAAGGTGATTTCCTCCATCGTCGTGCCGCGCCCGATCGCGCTGGTGTCCACGATGTCACCGGCCGGCGCCCACAACGCCGCGCCCTTCAGTCTGTTCAACTTCTTCGGCGAGGATCCCCCGGCGGTCATCGTCGGCCTTCAGGATCACTGGGACCGGCGCGTCAAGGACACCACCGTCAACGTCCTGGAAACCCGCGAGTTCGTCATCAATCTGGTCGATGAGGATCTCGCCGAGGCCATGAACATCTGCGCCACGGACTTCCCCGAGGGCATCAGCGAAACCCAGATGGCCGGCCTCACCCTTGCCCCCTCGGACAAGATCAAGCCGCATCGCATCGTGGAATCGCCCGCCTCCTTCGAATGCCGCAACATCGCCGTGATCCAGGTCTCGCCGCAGCGCAAGGTGGTCATCGGCGAAGTCATCATGGTCCATGTGCGCGACGGCCTCATGGACCCCGAGACGCATTACATCGACATCGAGGCCTACAAGCCCGTCGGCCGCCTCTTCGGATCGCTCTACACCCGCACGCGCGACCAGTTCGAGATGAAGATGATGAGCTACGAAGACTGGCTGAAGAAGAACCCCGACAAGGCCGGAAAATAACAAACTGCCCGGCGCGGCAGCACTGCGCCGCTCCGGGCGAACCTCAATGCCCGCTGAACGTCATCAGCGTCTGCACCTCGACCCCGCTCTGCCTCAGCCGCCCGGCGCCGCCCAGCTCCGGCAGGTCGATGACGAAGGCCGCCGCATGGCAGACACCGCCCGAGCGCCGGATCAGTGCGATCGCGGCCTCCGCCGTGCCCCCGGTGGCGATCAAATCGTCGATCAGCAGCACCCGTTGCCCCCGCCCGATGGCGTCGGCATGGATCTCGATGGCGTCGACGCCGTATTCCAGTGCGTATTCCTGCGCCAGCGTTACATGGGGCAGCTTGCCCTTCTTGCGGATCGGCACGAAACCGCGCCCCAAGCCGTGCGCCACGGCGCCTCCCAGGATGAATCCCCGCGCCTCGATGCCCGCCACGAGATCGATCCCGGCGTGAAGGAAAGGCTGCACCAGCGCGTCGACGGTCGCCCGCAGCCCCTCGCGGTCATGCAGCAGGGTGGTGATATCGCGGAACACGATGCCCGGTTTCGGATAATCCGGAATGGACCGGACCAGCGCAGCAAGATCGGCGGATGACATCATGGCTCGATGGGGCAGGAAAGGGTTTCGGGTGAAGCGGAAGGCACAGTGAAGCAGCCGATGGCGCATACGACAAGGGCCCCGGTGAGGGGCCCTTGGGATCAATGGATGGAAGCCATGGCCTCAGAGCGATGTCTGGGCCGGGTCCTTGCCCTCGGCGATCTCACGGGGCTTTTCCACCTCGCGCCAGATTTTCTTCTTGGTGAAGAAGAGCAGGGCGGCGAAGCCGATCAGGAAGATGATGACCTGGAAGCCCATGCGCTTGCGCTGCTCCATGTGCGGCTCGGCGGCCCACATCAGGAAGGCGGTGACGTCGCGCGCATATTGGTCGACGGTGGCCGGGGCATTGTCGTCGTAGGTGACCTGGCCGTCGCTGAGCGGCGCGGCCATGGCGATGACATGACCGGGGAAATAGGCGTTGTAGTGAGCCCCTTCCGGCACCTCGAAATCCTGCGGAGCATCCTTGTAGCCGACCAGAAGGGCATGGATGTAATCCGGCGCCTGCTCCTGGTACTGGGTCACGATGTCGAACACGAACCACGGAAAACCGCGCTCGTAGGTGCGCGCCTTGGCGATCAGCGACAGGTCCGGCGGAGCCTTGCCATGGGCGGCGGCGGCCGCCTGCTCGTTGGGATAGGGCGCTGGGAAGCGGTCGGACGGACGCCCGGCCCGGTCGAACATTTCACCGTCTTCGCCCGGGCCGTCGGTGATCTGGTATTCGGCGGCCAGCGCCTGAACCTGCCCCTCGGAATACCCCGGTCCGCCGTCTTCGGCGAGGTTGCGGAAGGCGACGCGTGACAGGCCGTGGCAGGCCGAACAGACCTCGCGGTAGACCTTGAAGCCGCGCTGGAGCTGCGCCCGGTCGAAGCCGCCGAACGGACCGGCGAAGCTCCAGTCCTCATGGGGAGGCTGGGGCGCGCCTTCCGCCGCCAGGGCGGGAGCCGACGTGAGGGACGCCGAGGCCAGGAGCGCGGCGCCGAGAGCGAGGGTAATGCGAAGCGACATGTCTTTTCGTCCTCGAACCGGGGTCACGCCTTGGCCACAGCGGAAGCGGTGGCGTCGCGCCGTGCCTTCTTGCCAAGCACCGAGTCTGCGATCGAAGCCGGCAGGGGCTTGGGCTTCTCGACGAAGCCGAGCACCGGCAGGATCACCAGGAAATGCAGGAAGTAGTAGATGGTGCAGACGCGCGACAGGATCACATAGGTGCCTTCCGCCGGCTTGGCGCCGAGCCAGCCGAGCACCACGCAGTTGACCGCGAAAATCCAGAAGAACTGGCGGAACAGCGGACGGTAGGTCGCCGAACGCACCTTGGAGGTGTCGAGCCAGGGCAGCACGAACAGGACCGCGATGGCACCGAACATGGCCAGCACACCGCCGAGCTTGTCGGGGATGGCGCGCAGGATGGCGTAGAACGGCAGGAAGTACCACTCCGGCACGATGTGCGCGGGCGTCACCAGCGGGTTGGCCGGCACATAGTTGTCCGCATGGCCGAGGAAATTCGGCGTGTAGAACAGGAACCACGCGAAGAAGATCATGAAGCAGACGGTGGCGAACACGTCCTTCACCGTCGCGTAGGGCGTGAAGGGGACGGTGTCGTCCTTGGATTTCGGCTCCACGCCCGCCGGATTGTTCTGGCCGACGTGATGCAGCGCCCAGATGTGCAGGCCGACGACGCCCGCGATCATGAAGGGCAGCAGGTAATGCAGCGAGAAGAAGCGGTTCAGTGTCGGGTTGTCCACCGAGAAGCCGCCCCACAGCAGGGTGACGATGTGCTCGCCCACCAGCGGGATCGCCGAGAACAGGTTGGTGATGACGGTCGCGCCCCAGAAGCTCATCTGGCCCCACGGCAGCACGTAGCCCATGAAGGCGGTGGCCATCATCAGGAGGAAGATGATGACGCCGAGAATCCACAGCACCTCGCGCGGGTTCTTGTAGGAACCGTAGTACATGCCGCGAAACATGTGGATGTAGACGGCGATGAAGAACATCGACGCGCCGTTGGCGTGCATGTAGCGGATCAGCCAGCCGTAGTTGACGTCGCGCATGATGCGCTCGACCGAGTCGAAGGCGAGGCTGACATGGGCGGTGTACTGCATCGCCAGCACGACGCCGGTCAGGATCTGCACCACCAGCATGAAGGTCAGGATCGCGCCGAAGGTCCAGAAGTAATTGAGGTTGCGCGGCGTCGGATAGGCCACGGCGCTGGAATGCGCCAGGCTCAGGATCGGGAGCCGGTCTTCCAGCCAGCGCGCGGCGGGATGGGTGGGCTGGTAGGTCGAGTGTCCGCTCATCGCTGTCTCGTCTCGCTTGAGGGTTCTACGCGTCGTCAGCCGATGCGGATGGTGGTGTCGTTGGTGAAGGAATACGGCGGGATGTGGAGATTCTCCGGCGCCGGACCTTTGCGGATGCGGCCTGCGGTGTCGTAGTGCGAGCCGTGGCAGGGGCAGAACCAGCCGCCGAAGTCGCCCGACAGCCCCACGGGCACACAGCCGAGGTGAGTGCAGTTGCCCAGCATGATGATCCAGTTTTCCTTGCCCTGCGCGGCGCGGTTGGCGTCGGTGGCGGGTGCGTCGGGCTCCAGGTTCTCGTTGCGGGCGAGCTTGTCGGGCAGGTCGCCCTCCGGCACCGCGTTGGCTTCCTCGATTTCCTTGGCCGTGCGGTGGCGGATGAACACCGGCTTGCCGCGCCACTTGACCGTGATCGCCTGTCCCTCGGCGACATGGCTGACGTCGAAGTCCAGCGAGGCCAGCGCCAGCGTGGAGGCATCCGGATTCATCTGGTCGATGAAGGGCCAGACCACGGCCGCGGCGCCGACGGCGGCGACGGCTCCGGTTGCGATGTAGAGGAAATCGCGCCGGGTCGGTTCAGTGGAGATCTCGGGATGGGTCGTGGCCACGTTCGGTCACCTTGGAAAGGGGTCGGTTCGCCCGGTCGTCTCAGCGGCGGCCAATAGGAATCGGCGCCGGCGCGCAAACGCCCGGAACATGCCCGGTTTGTGGCATCGGTTCCCCTGCCCTGTCCAGTGCAGGACCGGCCCGACGACACCATGTCGCACGCCGCACGGCGCGCCTTGGGGCTAGCTTCGCGCCATGCGTATCGCCCTCTACCAGCCCGACATCCCCCAGAACGCCGGAACGCTCATGCGGCTCGGCGCCTGCCTCGGCGTGGCGGTGGACCTGATCGAGCCCGCGGGCTTCTACACCTCCGACCGCACCTTCCGGCGCGCAGGGATGGATTACCTGTCGCAGGTCGATCTGACGCGGCACGCTTCCTTCGCGGCCTTCGACGCCTGGCGGCGCGGGGAAAGCCGCCGGCTCGTGCTGCTGACGACGCGCGGCGACGCAAGTCATGTGGATGCCGTCTACCAGCCGGACGACATCCTGATGGTGGGCCGCGAGACGGCGGGCGTGCCCGATGACGTCCATGCGCTCTGCGACCTGCGCGTGGCCGTGCCCATGCGCGCCGCCATGCGTTCGCTCAACGTCGCGGTCGCGGGGGCCATCGTACTGGGCGAGGCCCTGCGCCAGACACGAAGCTTCCCGGGAACAGGAGAACAGACATGACCGCCGATGATCTCGATGCCCGCAAGGCCCGCGCCCGCGCCTGGTTCGAGGAGCTGCGTGACGGCATCTGTTCGGCCTTCGAGGGGCTGGAGGACGAGGCTGCGGCCGCGCCGGACGCGGGAGGCAGGCCCGCCGGGCGCTTTATCCGCACGCCCTGGGACCGCACGGATCATTCCGGCGCGCCCGGCGGCGGCGGCGTCATGGCCATGATGGCCGGCCGTGTGTTCGAGAAGGTCGGCGTCCACTGCTCCACCGTCCACGGCGAATTCGCGCCCGAGTTCCGCGACCAGATCCCCGGCGCCTCCGAGGACCCGCGCTTCTGGGCCTCCGGCATCTCGCTGATCGCCCATCCGTGGAACCCGAACGTGCCCGCGGTCCACATGAACACCCGCTTCGTGGTGACCACCAAGGCCTGGTTCGGCGGCGGCGCGGACCTGACGCCGGTGCTGGACCGCCGCCGCACCCAGGACGACCCGGATTCGGTCGATTTCCACGCGGCCATGAAGCACGCCTGCGAGGCGCACCATGTCGCCGACTACCCGCGCTACAAGGTCTGGTGCGACGAGTATTTCCACCTGAAGCACCGCGACGAGCCGCGCGGCATCGGCGGCATCTTCTACGACTGGCACGACACCGGCGACTGGGAGGCGGATTTCGCCTTCACCCGCGACGTCGGCCGCGCCTTCCGCGACATCTACCCTCGCCTCGTGCGCCGCAACGTCGGAACGGCCTGGACCGAGGCCGACCGCGAGGAACAGCTCGTGCGCCGTGGCCGCTATGTGGAATTCAACCTGCTCTACGACCGTGGCACGATCTTCGGATTGAAGACCGGCGGCAACGTGAACTCGATCCTGTCGTCCATGCCGCCACTGGTGAAGTGGCCCTGACGCGCCGTTACCCGGCCACCCTTTCGAGCAACTCGGCCTGCCCGGCCGGATCATCCGGGAAATCCGCCGCGATCCAGGCCGCTTCGAGTTTCAGCAAGGCCTCGCCGACCCGAGGCCCCTTGGGCACGCCCATGGCCACCACGTCCTTTCCCGTCCAGGGCAGGCGCGGCTGCGGCCAGCGCTGCGGCAGGGTGATGAGATCGCGCCAGCCCGGCACATCGGCCCCGCCGGCATCGGCCCAGGCGATCATGACGCGCAGCGCATAGGTCTCCGCGCCGAGCCAGTAGAGCGCCAGCCGCCGATGCCGCATGTCCAGCGCGGGGGTGAGCGGCGGCAGGCCCTCGGCGGCGGCCTTCAGCAGGGTTTCGGCCTCGCCGTTGGACAGCCGCAGGCGCCCGCGCAGGCGCTCGGCATCCTCGCGCACCACCATCAGCAGCGCCGCCAGGCGGCGGACGGGATCGGGCGTGAGGCCGAGATGGGTCTCGACCTCCGCCATCCGTCCGAGCCGCGCCACATGCGGCACGCCCAGCGCCAGCGCGC
>JBEBSP010000015.1:0-22225 GCA_040394255.1 Agaricicola taiwanensis
GTCCCAGTTGAGGGTGAGGCCCGAGGTGGCGCGCTGGAAAGTGGCGCGGGCGATGCCCTGCTTCTGCGCGTCCGGCCAGACGGTGCGGTCGAGCCATTGCCGGAACTGCGCTTCGACACCCTGCCGGTAGGGCGTCTGGGCCGAGGCGGGCAGGGCGGCAAGACAGAGGCCCAGCACCGTGGCGAGAAACGTGAACCGCAAGGGCGTCGTCCTTCGATGAATCATGCTGGGCGAGACCCTTACACCAGAATGCGGCAGGACTGGACCCAAGGTGTCATTCCCGGATGGTTCTTTTTTCAAGAATCGCCTCATACCTCTTGTGGTTGGCTCGCGGATCGGCCACCCATTCGGTGGTGAGCGCGGGAGACGGATATGAATCACTGGACTGAACGCGCGGCGTTTTCCGTCCCGCAGGAACAGGTGCCCTTCCGCGCGGCGGTGAAGGTCTGGGCGCGGGTCGCGATGCTGTCGTTCGGCGGGTCGGCGGGGCAGATCGCCGTCATGCACCGCATTCTCGTCGATGAGGAGAAATGGATCGACGAGACGCATTTCCTGCATGCGCTGAACTACTGCATGCTGCTGCCCGGCCCCGAGGCGCATCAACTGGCCGTCTATGTGGGCTGGCTGAAGCATGGCATTCGCGGTGGCTTCGTTGCGGGCCTGCTGTTCATGCTGCCGGGCGTCGTCGCCATCATGGGCCTGTCGGCGCTCTATGTGCTCGCGGGCAATGTCGGTCTGGTGGAGGCGGCTTTCTTCGGGCTGAAGGCGGCGGTGCTGGCGATCGTCATCGAGGCGCTTGTGAGGATCGGACGCCGGGCCTTGCGCGGCTGGCCGCTGGTGGCGGTCGCGGCGGCGGCCTTCGTGGCCATATTCGCGTTCGGCGCGCCTTTTCCGTTGATCATTCTGGGCGCCGCGCTGGTTGGCCTGATCGGCGCGCGCGCCGGAGTGGCGGCGTTCCAGACGGAGGAAGGCGGGGGTGTCGACGCGACGCCAGTCCCGGCGCGTGGTGCAGGGCGGAGCGCTGCGATCCTCGCCGCCGGCCTCCTGTTTTGGCTGGGGCCGGTCGCCGTGCTGGTGGCGGCGCTGGGGCCGGACCACGTCTTCGCCCGGATCGGGGTGTTCTTCAGCCAGATGGCGGTGGTGACCTTCGGCGGGGCCTATGCGGCCCTAGCCTATATGGCGCAGCAGGCGGTCGAGACCTATGGCTGGCTGACGGCGGGCGAGATGCTCGACGGGCTGGGCATGGCGGAGACGACGCCGGGGCCGCTCATCATGGTGGTGCAGTTCGTGGCCTTCATGGGCGCATGGCGCGCGGGCGGGGCGGCCGATCCGCTGGTCTTCGCGGCCGTGGGTGGGCTGATCGCCACCTGGGTGACCTTCGCGCCGTCGTTCCTGTGGGTTCTGCTCGGCGCGCCCCATGTCGAGCGCTTGCGCGGCAACCGCGCGCTCACCGGTGCGCTGACGGCGGTCACGGCGGCGGTGGTGGGGGTCATCCTCAATCTCGCGCTGTGGTTCGGGCTCCGCACCATCTTCGCCGATGTCCGCAGGCTTTCCGGCTATGGGCTGGCGCTGGACGTGCCGGTGCTGTCGAGCCTGTCCGTCCCGGCGCTCGCCCTGGCGCTCGGCGCGATGGCCGCGATCTTCGTGCTGAGACTTGGCGTCATCGCGACGCTCGCCTTGTCCATGGCGGCGGGAATCCTTCTGCATGTATGGTGAGTGATGACGTCCGATTCCACCCCGTCATCCTCGCGCGCCGTTGCCATCGGCATCGCCCTGACGCTGGCGGGCATGCTGATGTTCGCCGCCAACGACACCCTGGGCAAATGGCTGGTGGGGACCTATTCGGCGGGCCAGGTCCTGCTGATCCGCAGCCTCGCGGCGCTGGTCGTGCTCGCGCCCTTCCTGTGGCGGGGCGGGCGCGCCGCCGTCCTGCGCCCGGCGCGCCCATGGCTGCAACTGGCAAGGGTGGTCTTCGCCACGGCCGATGCCTTCTTCTTCTATTGGGCGGTGGCCTATCTGCCGCTGGCGGACGCCATGACCTACTGGATGGCGGCCCCGATCTATGTGGCGGCGCTGTCGTCGGTGCTGCTGGGCGAGAAGGTCGGCTGGCGGCGATGGAGCGCCATCGGCGTGGGTTTCCTCGGCGTGGTCATCGCGCTGCGCCCGTCGGCGGCGACGTTGACCCTGCCGGCGCTGCTGTGCCTGCTCGGCAGTCTCGCCTTCGCCCTGTCGATCATGACGGCGCGCGCCTTGCGCGGCACGCCGGACGCCAGCCTCGTCGCCTATCAGATGATCGGCGGGCTGATCGCAGGCGCGCTGATCGCGCCGGGGCAGTGGGTGAGCCCCGATCCTCTCAGCTTCCTGCTGCTCAGCCTGCTCGGCATCGTCGCCATGGTGGCGCATGTCTGCGTCAATCGCTCGGTCAAGTTCGCCGAGGCCTCGGTGGTCATGCCGTTCCACTACACGCTGCTGATCTGGGCGATCCTGTTCGGCTACATCGTGTTCGACGACGTGCCGCATCCGGCGACGCTGGCGGGGGCCGCGCTCATCATCGCGGCGGGCCTGTTCATCTTCTTCCGGGAGCAGAAGCTCGGAAAAGCGCCGCAACCACAGTCGCTGGCGCCGACCGATCCCGCGTGAGAACGGGTGATGCCGGGTTGCAAACGGCCTGACTCATTCTCAAGCAGCCCTGGCGAGCAGACCTGAAAAGCTGTTTGCACTCCACACCGTCCCGTTGACGCCGCCGCTCCCTGCCGGTCGAATCGGGTGCAGCGGCTGAGTCGGGCCGTCTCACCGGCAGGGACCATCCATGACAGACCAGTCCGTTCCCACGACGTCTCCCCGCGACGGGCTCGATCGCTTCTTCCGGCTCAGCGAGCACGGCACCAGCCTGCGCACCGAAGTGCTGGCGGGACTCACGACCTTCCTGACCATGGCCTACATCATCTTCGTCAATCCGAAGATCCTCTCGGCGGCGGGGATACCGGCGGACGCGGTGTTCGTGGCGACGTGCCTCGCCGCCTTCGCCGGGACCATGGTGATGGCGCTGGTGGCGAACTATCCCATCGCGCTGGCTCCGGGCATGGGCCTCAACGCCTATTTCGCCTTCGTGGTGGTCGGCACCATGGGATTCACCTGGCAGGAGGCGCTGGCGGCGGTGTTCGTGTCGGGCGTGCTGGCGCTCATCATCTCGATCCTGCCGATCCGTGCGTGGATCGTGAATTCGATCCCCACCAGCCTGAAGATGGCGACCTCGGCGGGCATCGGCTTCTTCCTCGGCATCATCGCCCTGGAGAGCGCGGGCATCGTGGTCGACCATCCGGCCACGCTGGTGACGGCGGGGGATTTCACCGCCGCCGGCCCGATCCTGGCGCTCGGCGGCTTCACCATCATCGCGGCGCTCAACCATCTGCGCGTGCCCGGCGCGACCATCATCGGCATCCTCGCGGTCACGGTCATCGGCCTGCCGCTGGGCGTGTCGCAGCTGTCGGGCGTCGTGTCCCTGCCGCCCAGTTCGTCGGCGACCTTCCTCGCCATGGATTTCGCCAAGGTGGCCACGGCGGCGTTCTGGATCGTCGCCCTGTCGATGTTCTTCGTGGACTTCTTCGACACGGCGGGCACGCTGGTGGGCGTGGCGCACCGGGCCAGGCTGCTCGATGCCGATGGCAGGCTGCCCCGGCTGCGGCAGGCGCTGGTGGCGGATTCCAGCGGCACCGTGATCGGCTCGCTGCTGGGCACCTCCAACACCACCAGCTACGTGGAAAGCGCATCCGGCGTGGCGGCGGGCGGTCGCACGGGGCTCGCTTCGGTGGTGACGGCGCTGTGCTTCCTGGCGGCGCTGTTCTTCGCACCGCTGGCGGGGTCGGTCCCGGCCTACGCCACGGCGGCGGCCCTGCTCTATGTGGCCGTCGTGATGGCGCGGGGGCTGTCGGAGGTCGACTGGGACGACCTGACGGAGGCCGCGCCCGCCGCCGTGGTCGCCATCACCATGCCGTTGACCTATTCGATCGCCACCGGCCTCGGGCTGGGGTTCATTACCTATGTGCTGGTGAAGCTCATGACCGGGCGTGCCGGTGATATCTCGCTGCCGGTCGCCCTGATGGCGGTCGTCTTCGCTGTCATGCTGCCGTTGATCTGACCGTGGCGACGGTGCGCCCGCCCTGTCGCGCCGGGAGCGCATAAAAGAGGGCCGCGTCGAGGGGTCGAACGCGGCCCTTTCAAGTTTGTCAGGAGCAGAAACCAAAGAACGGCAGAGCCGTCCTCCGGGATTCAGGAGCTGCAAACAAAATATGCTGTGCGGTGGCATCACAACACGGTGCGCACGTCACAACGGCACACGTCACGAGGAGCGCATGCCGGAGCATCGTGCGTTTTTGAATGCAATCCCCAGTCACCAGCATCAAGCCGATGCACCACCATTTCGCCGCATCAAATCGAGCTAGTACTTTCGTATATGACACTTTGTCTCTTCCGTTAAGCAAATTCTTCATGGGTAGACTGTCGACAAATTGTGCCTTTATCGCATCGGCTTGCGGATATACGTCTGTTCTTTCGTTTTTCTGGTTCCCGGAAGTGCACTCATGAGCCTCGGTACGTCGGCCATTGCCCCGATTTTTCTCCTGATCGCGTCCAACGTCTTCATGACCTTCGCCTGGTACGGGCACCTCAGGTTCACGTCCTACCCGCTGGCCGTCGTGGTCATGGTGAGCTGGGGCATCGCCTTCTTCGAATACTGGCTTGCGGTGCCGGCCAACCGGATCGGCTATGCGGTCTATTCGGCGGCCGAGCTCAAGACCATGCAGGAGGTCATCACGCTCGTGGTGTTCGCCGTCTTTTCGGTGACCTACCTGAAGGAGCCGCTGAGCTGGAACCATGCCGTGGGATTCACGCTGATCGCCGCGGGGGCGTTCTTCATCTTCCAGAAATTCTGACACGATGTGTAAAGGTTAAATCACATGCGCCGGTGCGCGGTTAACCGGGCGGTGGTGATCCGGCTTTAGCGTCTGCCCCGATTTCAGGCATCGAGGCGGACATGACACCCACGATCTTCACCGACTGGCAGGACAAGCACACCCAGCTCTTCGGCCGGCACACCATCAAGCTCACGCACCGGCTGAACGAGTCCGAGCTGTTCACGGACGAGGCGCTTGCCGATCTGATCGGGCGCATGCCCGAGAGCCACTACAACCTGCATGCCATGGGCTCGCCGGACGATCCGCGGATGCTGTGGCGGCGCGGGGTGATCGGCGACTGTCCGGGCGCCGACGTGATCGCGGGCATCAAGGCGGGCCGGTTGTGGCTCAACCTGCGCCGCGTTCATGAGGTCGACAGCCGTTACGCGGCGCTGCTCCAGCAGATGTTCGCCGAAATGGAGGGCAAGGTCCCCGATCTTGCGACCTACAAGCATAACTTCGGCATCCTGATCTCGTCGCCGCGCGCGCAGGTCTACTATCACGCCGACATTCCGGGGCAGGCGTTGTGGCAGGTGCGCGGCTCCAAGCGCGTCTGGATCTATCCCAACAGCGAGCCGTTCCTGCGCGAGGTCGACATGGAAGGCGCGATCCTCGGCGTGACCGAGGAGGAAATCCCCTACGAGCCATGGTTCGACGAATATGCCGAGGTGCATGATCTGCAACCGGGCGAGATGGTGCATTGGCCGCTGAACGGCCCGCACCGCGTCGTCAACCACGACGTCCTGAACATCTCGGTGACGACCGAGCATATGACGGACGACCTGCGCAATGCCTATGGGGTGCGCTACGCCAATGGCCTGCTGCGCCGCCATCTCGGGCTGAAGCCGAACGCGGCGCTGAAAGGCCCATCGGTCTACCCGAAGGCCGCCCTGGCGCTGGCGCACAAGACCTTGCGCCGCAAGCCGAAAGCCTCGGCATCTCCGGCCTATGACTTCCGGCTCGACAGCGCGGCTTCGGGCGGGCTGGTGGACCTGCCGCCGGCCATCGCCGCCGAATGAGCCTCAATCGCCGGGGGTCAGCTTGAGAATGCGGCCCTTGGCGCTGTCGGTCAGGACGTAGAGCGCGCCGTCCGGTCCCTGCCGGACGTCGCGGATGCGTTCCTTCAGATCCTCCAGCAGCTTTTCCTCGCGCACGACCTTCTCGCCGTCGAGCTGGAGGCGCGCGAGGTGCTTTCCGGCCAGCGCACCGACGAAGAGATTTCCCTTCCATTCGGGAAACAGCCTGCCGGTGTAGAAGGCCATGCCCGAGGGCGCGATCGAGGGGTCCCAGTAATAGATCGGCTGCTCCATGCCCTCCCGGGCGGTGCCGAGGCCGAGCTTGGCGCCGGAATAATCGACGCCATAGGAGATCACAGGCCAGCCGTAGTTCTTGCCGGCCTCCGGATCGTTGACCTCGTCGCCGCCCTTGGCGCCGTGCTCGACGGTCCAGAGCTTGCCGGTGGCGGGGTTGATGGCCGCCGCCTGGACGTTGCGGTGGCCGATGGACCAGATCTCGGGCTTGGCGTCGGCCCGGCCGACGAAGGGATTGTCCTTGGGCACGGACCCGTCGGGCTTGATGCGCAGGACCTTGCCCAGGTGGTTGTTGAGGTTCTGGGCCTCGTCGCGGTGGTTGAAGCGGTCGCCGACGGTGACGAAGAGGGTGCCGCCGGGCGCGAAGGCGAGGCGGGAGCCGAAGTGATTGCGGCCTTCGACCTTGGGTTCCTGCTGGAAAATCACCTGAAGATCGACGAGCGCGTTCTTGTCCAGGGACAGCGTCGCGCGCGCCACGCTGGTGCCGCCCCTGCCGCCCTCGGCTTCCGAGAAGGACATGTAGACCCGGCGATTCTTCCTGAAGTTCGGGTCGAGCGCGATGTCCAGGAGCCCGCCTTGTCCCCCGGACATGATGGCGGGAAGACCGGCGACGGGCTCCGACAGCGTGCCGTCGCCGGCGACGACGCGCAGGCGGCCGGGGCGCTCGGTCACGAGCATGCGGCCATCGGGCAGAAAGGCCAGACTCCAGGGGAATTCCAGCCCTTCCGCGAGTGTCTCCACCTTGACGGGCTGGGCGTTGGCGGCTTGCCCCAGGCCGAGAATTGCGGCCGTGGAGAGTGCGAGAACAGCCGCGAAACCGGGGAAGCGTTGCATGAGTGGCCCTTCAGAACATGATGCGTATGCGTGCAAATCTGGAGCACAGCTGCACCCTGGCTACCCTTTACGTCAACTTTTGCGATCCTGTCTTGGGCGGTTGCGCATCATCTGGTCGAACATCATCAGGACGATGCCGAACGCGCCCGCAAGTCCAAGCGCCAGCGCGCCCACGCCGATCATGCGCGCGGTCGCCGTCTCGGTGCCGTCTTCGGCGGTGAGCACGGTGTGCCGGGCGTTCCATCGGGCCTTCTGGAGCGCCGTCGGGGCTAAGTCGAAATGCGTGGAGGCGGATTGCGATGGCGCGGGCATCGCCGACGCCGGTGTCCTGTCAAGGACCGCGCAGGACAGTCCGACGGTCACGGCGATGACCGCCATCACGGGCAGGAAGCGGCGGCCGATGCGTCGCAGGCGGCGGGTCCTGACAAACATGGTTCTGTCCTTAACGCGACGTGTACAGAACCCCATAAAGCCGGCCCAATCGGGCGCGGATTTGCCGGTGTCGTGGCGAAAACCGGCATTGATGATGGCGAATTCGCGGCGCTGTTAACCCGTGGCCGAAACGACACGGGCCGTGCGGCAAGACTTGCCGGTGGGTTTGGTGATTCCTGCCGGAACGGGATGGTTTACTCATCGTTAACGCCAAGAGATTCTTGGGAAAATCAAATTGGCATCGCGGTTGCAACGATCCTGGCAGGGCCGGCGCGATTGCCGGTGACAAACTGTAGCGTCCAGGAGACACGAATGGGCATTCTCGGAGCACTGTCGACCGCCGTCACCGGCCTCAGGTCCCAGTCCTATGTGCTGGAGAACATCTCCGGCAACATCGCCAACTCGCAGACCACGGCCTTCAAGCGGCAGGACACGAGCTTCTCGGACCTGATCCCCAGCGGCAATCCCTCGCACCAGGTGGCGGGCTCGGTGACGGCCAAGAGCCGCTCGACCAACACCATCCAGGGCGACATGATCCCGTCCAACATCGACACCCACATCGCCATCAACGGCACCGGCTATTTCACGGTGGGCAAGGCGACCGGATCGACCGACGGCACGCCTGTGTTCGGCGGCACCAGCCTCTACACCCGTCGCGGCGACTTCGAGGTCGACAAGGACGGCTACCTCGTCAACGGGGCGGGCTACTACCTCATGACGCTGCCGGTGGACGGCACCACCGGCAACGTCTCGGCCAGCGTGCCGCAGGTGCTGCGCCTGTCCAACGAGGTGATGCCCGCGCGCACCACGACCGCGCTGAACTACCGCGCCAACCTGCCGCTCTATCCGCTGACGGAAAATTCCAGCCCCAACATGCCGAACAGCGAGATCATGACCTCGCTGGGCTACAGCCAGGATCCGCGCACGGCCACCGCCAGCCGCAGCCCGGCGACCACCGGCCTCGGCACGATCATGGCCGACCCGAATGATCTCATCAACGCCGACATCACCGATGACAACGACATCACGCTTCAGGTCGGCGCCGGTCCTGTCCGCACCTTCGTGATCGGCACCGATCCCGGCGAATACAACACGCTGGACGATCTGGTCGCGGCCATCAACGGCGACGCCAACCTCGACGGCATCACGGCGGACGCCACCGGCGGCCGTCTGACCATCACGGCCGACAACAACACCAATGTCTTCACGGTGGGAGGCACCGCCGCACCGGAGTTCGGCCTCGCCGCAGCCACGCAGAACCCGGTGACCGGCACGGGCACCGGCGTCGTGCTCGGGCAGGACGTCACCAACTTCAACCGCGACACCATCGCGGGCGGCACCATCACCGCCTACGATCCGGCCGGCTCGCCCGTGAACATCCAGATACGCTGGGCCAAGGTCGACAGCACCGGCACCGGCGGCACCGACATCTGGAACATGTTCTACCAGGTGGATTCCACCCCCGGAAACACCGATCCGGCCTGGATGAACGTCGGCACCGACTTCCAGTTCGGGCCGAACCAGCAGCTCAATCCGCCGATCGCCTCGGTCACCATTCCCGGCCTCACCGTGGACGGCGTGACGATCGGCGACGTGAGCATGAACTTCGGCACCAACGGCATCACCCAGTTCGCCGATCCCAACGGCAAGCTGAAGCCGATCGAGTTCAACCAGAACGGCTATGCCGCCGGCGACGTCGACCGCGTGTCGATCTCCGGCAACCGCATCACGGCGTTCTACTCCAACGGCCAGACGGCGGATCTCGCCGAAATCCCGCTGGTGTCGTTCAACGCCGACAACATGCTGCAGCGGCTCGACGGCGGCGCTTTCGCCGAGACGCTGGAATCCGGCTCGCCGGTGCCGACCGCCAGCGGCACGATCCAGGGCTCGCAGCTCGAAGGCTCCAACACGGACATCGCCGACGAGTTCACCAAGCTGATCGTGACGCAGCAGGCCTACGCGGCCAACACGCGCATCGTCACGACCGCCGACCAGATGCTCCAGGAAGTCATGAGCATGAAGCGCTGATGACGACGCCTCTCCCGGATCGTCCGGGAGAGGCAGGCTTATCTGTAAGGAGTTGAGCCATGGGCCTTTCGACGACATTGAGTTCCGCCCTCAGCGGACTGCGCGCCACGCAGTCCGGTCTCGAAATCGTCGCCAACAACGTCGCCAACGCGCAGACGCCCGGCTACACCCGCAAGGCCCTGTCACTGGAGACCGCGGTCTCCGGCTCCAACACCACCGGCGTGCGCGTCACCGATGTCGCCCGCGAGCTCGACGTCTATCTCCAGCGCCAGATGCGCACCGAGACCTCCGGCGCGGGCTATGCCGACGTGAAGGCCTCCATGCTCGACCGGCTGCAGCGCCTGTTCGGCGCGCCCGGCGCGGACGGCGCGCTGGACAGTTTCGTCAACTCGCTCGGCGCATCGCTGGATGCGCTGGTGACCAGCCCGGAGTCCAGCTCCGCCCGCACCGACGTCCTGGCCAACGCGCAGCTGCTCGCGCAGTCGCTCAACCAGATTTCCAACCAGGTCCAGCAGTTGCGCAGCGACGCCAACAGCGCGCTGTCGGACCTGACGTTCCGCACCAACGATCTCCTGAAGAACATCGCCAGCGTCCAGGACAAGCTCGGCAACGCCGTGACCGCCGGTACCGCCCGCGCGGACCTTCTGGACCAGCGCGACAGCCTGATCGCCCAGCTCTCCGAGATCATGGACATCCAGGTGATGCCCAAGGACAACGGCGGCATCGGCATCTACACCACCTCCGGCATCGCGCTGTTCGAGGGCGGGCGTCCGGCCACGCTGGAATTCGACAAGCAGGTCTCGGTCACACCCGAGACGCTCTACAGCCGCGATCCCGATGTGCGCAGCATCGGCACGGTGATGATCCGCTCCAACGCGGGCGAGGACATCGACCTTCTGGCGCGCGACGGCGTCAAGTCCGGCCAGATGCGCGCCTTCGCCGAACTGCGCGATGAATCACTCGTGCAGGCGCAGAACCAGATTGACGAACTGGCCGCCAGCCTGGCGGAGGCCTTCGGGACGCGCACGGTCTCCGACACCGACGCCGCCGACGGGTTCAACATCGACCTCGGCGCGCTCCAGCGCGGCGACACGGTGAGCCTCAGCTTCACGCAGGGCGGCGCGACCTACAACGTCACGCTGGTCAACAGCGCCAATCCATCCAGCGCCAACATCCACAACGGCCTGACCGCCAACCCGAACGACATCGTCATCGGCGTCGACTTCAACCCAGCCGACCTCGCCGGGACGGCGGCGGCGATCAACGCCGCGCTGGCGGGCAGCAGCAGCCTTCCGTCCGGGGTTCCGACCGTCTCGCTCGCCGGCACGGCGGCCAATCCAACCCTGACGGCGGCCGATGCGGGTGGCGCGACCGTCACGGGCGTCGGCGCCAAGATCACCGTCACGGCCTTGAACAACGATGGCCTGGCGGTGCCGCTGTTCGTGGATGCCGGACGCAACAACCGGGTCTATTCCGGCGACGTCGACGGCATTCCCCAGCGTCTCGGTTTCGCCGGACGCATTACGGTCAATCCCGCCATCATCTCCGATCCCGCCAAGCTGGTGGTCTACCAGACGACGCCGAGTTCGACGCCCTATCCGGCTTCGGCGGTGGGCGATGCGCCGTTCGACTACGCAGCGCTGACGGCGGGCGACAGCTTCACCTTCCAGCTGTCGGGCGGTTCGGCGGTGTCGCTGGTCGCCGGCACGGACTTCACCGACCAGGCGACCTTCCTCGCCGCGCTCAACACCGCGCTCGGCACCGACGGCACCGCCTCCTTCGACGGCACCGACCATCTGTCCATCGAGCTGACCAGCAAGACGCGCACGCTGACGCTGAGCGGCGAGGTGGCCGACGCGCTGGACATCTCCGGCACCAGCGAGCCCTGGGTGCCGACGCTCCAGAGCGACACGGCGCGCCCGCGCTTCCTGCGCGACGCCTTCGAGAATGCGGGGCGCATCTTCAACCCGGACACCGGCATCGGCGGCACCTCGCCGTTCGGCGGATCGCTCAGCGCCTTCACGCGGGCGATCGTGGAGACGCAGGGCCGCAATTCGGAATTCGCCGCACGCGTGGCCGAGGGCCAGAACGTCGTCCTGACCTCGTTGCGCGACCGTTTCGCCGAAGTTTCCGGCATCGATATCGACGCCGAAATGAGCAAGCTGCTTCAGCTCCAGACCGCCTATGCCGCCAACGCGCGGGTCATGACGGCGGTCAAGGAGCTGATGGACCGGCTTCTCGCCATATGAGCATGTGAGGATTTGTGATGGCCATCGGACCCGCCACCGGCACCGGAATCCACAACGTCACCCAGGCGCGCGCCCTCTTCGGCATGCGGCAGGGTCTCAACATCCTGACCAACCAGCTGGCCACGGGCCTGAAGGCCGACAGCTTCGGCACGCTGGGATCGTCGCGCGCCCTGTCGCTGGTGCTGCGCGAGCGGGTGTCCGCGGGCGATGCCTACAAGGCCAACATCGATCTCGTGAAGCCGCGGCTCTCCATGGTGGCGGTCACGGTCGACCGCCTCCAGAAGATCGGCGCCGATTCCAAGGGCGCGGCCTCGCCGGGCAACTACACCATCATCGACAACGGCCAGACCATCGCCCAGCGCGAGGCCTACAACAACATGACGCTGGCGCTGGAGGCGCTCAACGCCGAGGTCAACGGGCGCTATCTGTTCGGCGGACGCGACACCACGCAGAAGCCGGTCGAGAGCATGGACATCGTCATGAACGGGCAGGGGGCCAAGGCGGGCTACCTCACGGTCGTGGACGAGCGCCGCCGCGCCGACCTGGGGGCGGACGGCCTCGGCCGCCTGGTGATCCCGCCCACGGGCAATGCCGTGCAACTGGCGGAAAGCACGGATACGCCGCGCCTGACGCTGGACAGCCTGACCTCGACCCTCAGCAACACCACCGCCACGCTCGGCGCGGCGCCCAACGTGCTGGACGTTTCCTTCACCGGCCAGCCCGTAGCGGGCGAGACGCTGGACCTGACGGTCGAGCTGCCGGACACCACCACGGTCACCATCACCATGACGGCCCAGACCGGGCCGCTGCCCGATCCCGCGCCCGCCGGCGACTTCGCCATCGGCGCGACGCCGGCCGAGACGGCGCAGAACTTCGCCGCCGCGCTCCAGGCCCGGATCGCGACGGAATCGGACGCGGCCGGCGTGCCCGAGGCCAATGTGGTCAATCCGGAGACGACCTTCACCACCTCGGTGACCGAGGACGGGGCGCATCCCTTCGGCTTCAAGCTCTCAAGCGTCGGCAACAGCCTCACCGGGGTCACCACGACCCCGCTGGCGGGCGATCCGGCGAGTTTCGACATCACCTTCACCGGCAATCCTACCGCCGGCCAGCAGATGCGGATCGCCGTGGACATGCCCGACGGCACCACGGAGGAGATCGTCCTGACGGCGGCGGCGCTTCCCCTGCCGGTGCCGCCGGAGAAGGGCTCCTTCGCCATCGGCGCGACCCCGGCGGAAACGGCGCTGAACTTCCAGACCGCGCTCAGGACCGAGACGGCGCGCGTGGCGGACACGACCCTGGTCCCGGCTTCGGCGGAGGCGGCGGCCGATATGTTCTTCAACATCGATGCCGATCACCCGCCGCTGCGGATCGGCGGCGGCACGCCGGAGACGGCGACGGCGCTGGTGTCCGGCACGCCGGACGACACCGTGCACTGGTACAAGGGCGAGGCGGGGCTGGATTCGGCGCGTGCGACCTCCTCGGCGCGCATCGACAGTTCGGTCACGGTGCAATACGGCGTGCGCGCCAACGAGGCCGGCATCCGCGACATCATCAAGCAGCTCGCGGTAATGTCGAGCATGACCTTCTCGGAAAGCGACGCCAACGGCAGCGCGCGCTATGCCGCGCTGATGAACCGCGCGCGCGGCAATCTGGACGAACAGGCCAACATCCAGGGCATGCAGGTGGATCTTGCCGTGGCCAACCGGGCGCTGACGTCGACGGAGACACGCCTGCGCACCACGGCGGCGACGCTGGAAGGCATGCAGTACGACGCGGAGGGCGTCGACAAGGAAGAGGTCGCCGTGCGCATCCTCGACCTCCAGACCCGCCTTCAGGCGAGCTACGAGACCACCTCGATCGTGTCGCGGCTGTCGCTGGTCAATTTCCTCTGAGGTTCGGCCGATAAAGATCGCAATGCGTCAAGGTTTCGGGCCTGCGCCCGTCTTCCTCTTCCAGCCCAGCGCCAGGCTCGACCCGGCCAACAGGGCCGCGCCCACGCCATAGACCGCCAGCGCCGGGGCGATGGGCAGCAACAGGCCGGCCAGCATGGGGCCGACCCCCGCGCCGATGTCGCGCCATGTCGCCTGCCGGGCGAGGGCGGCGACGCGGCCCGCACCGGGATTGTCCTCGGCCACGACCGGGGCGGGCAGGGGTTGCAGCAGGGCGCGCAGCAGCACCGTCGTGATGGCCGCCGTCCACATGACCGCGCCATCGGCGGCCAGCAGGATCAGGCCCACGGAGGTGGCGAGGGACAGACCGACGAGAAGCCTGCGCGCGCCGATCCTTTGCGCCCAGGCTCCGCCGATCGCCGACAGCGCGATCTCGGCGGCGTAGCGCAGCGCCATGGCCGCGCCGGCGGCGAGCACCGCGCCCTCGGGCATGTTGGCGGCCGCCAGCAGCGACAGGCCGACGATGAACAGCCCGTCGAGCGCAAGGCCCATGCAGAACGACCAGACATCCATGCTGTGCGGCAGCGAGAAGCGTGGGCCGGAGATCGCGTGACCGTCGGGCTCGCGCGGCAGGCGTGCGGCGAAGACGAAGCCGGCCACGGACAGGAGCCCGAGGCCGACGAACACAATGCGCGGCCCGTAGAATTCGGCGACGACGGCGCCCAGCAGCAGGCCCAGCATGGGGCCGACCGCGACGATGGCGCGGGCGCGGCCGCTGCGCCGGGCGGCGCCCTCCCGGACGGTGGTGGGCAGGGCCTGGTTGGCGATGTTCATGGCCGCGAAGGCGAGGCCCCACATGAGGCGGCCCGCCAGCAGCAGCCAGAGCCCGGATGCGAAGGCGTAGCTCGATGTCGCGATCGCCGCCGCGCCGACGGCGACGAGGCAGGCGGTGCGCGGTCCGCGCCCGGTGTAGAGCGCCGCGACATGGCCGTAGCCGACGATGCGGATGAGCCGGTTGGCGGCGAGCAGCAGTCCGGCTTCCGGAAGGGACACGCCGAAGGTGGCGGCATAGAGCGGCAGCAGCAGGTAAAGCGCGACGTCGCCCGGCAGGGTGAGCGAGAGGGTGATCGCCGCGTTGCGGGCGGCGATGTCGGCTTCTCGGGGATTCAGCGGCGGATGATCCCCCGACGGGGGCGATGGAGACATGGCCGGCCGTCTGTATCAGGCGGAAGGCCGCGTCGCCAGAGCGTGGCTTGGGTGGTGTTCAGCCGGCCTGCTGGACAGGCTCGGGATTGGACGACGATCCGCGCAGCCCGGCCGCGATCTCGCGGTTCAGCGCCACCAGCGGTTCGATCTTGTCGACCGTGAAGATGACTTCCGCCGACAGGGTGCGCTTGATGATGAAGCCGCCCAGATTGGCGAGGTTCTGCTTGACCTCGACGGGCAGGGGATTGTCCGGCCGGGTGATCGACGACAGAAGCACGGCCCAGAGGCGTCGGGTGTAGATCAGCGCTTCATTGATGCCGCCGTCGTCGTTGACGCGTCCGTCGCAGATCGCCTGGAGCTTGGCCGCGGCGCGCAGCAGAAGCTGGGATTCCAGCTCACGCGGGCTGGCTGTCTTCTGGGCCATGTTGGAATAGGCCTGCATCGCGCTTTGCATGGTCGATGATCTCCCCTTCGTGGGCGATCAGATCCTTCGCCGCCCTCAACGCTTTGTAGAGCGCGCCGGTTAAGATCGAATTATTAATTTCGTCCAGAATGGGGAGACTTGATGGCATCGCCATCATGAAATCCTTCAGCAGCTCGAAATAAACGCCATGATGTTCGCGCGGGTTGCGGGCGAGATACATGAGCTGGATGGCCAGATAGATCCGCTTGGCCGGAGTGTCGGCGTTCTCCGACGTCATGATGTCCTTTTCGCGCAGGATCGGAACGTCGCCGTCCACCGTCAGGCGCGTCCGGCTGGGTCCGTTGGTGACCACGGCGGCACCGAGGATGATGCGTTCGCCCGGCTTGAGCTGGACTTTCAATGACATGTCGAACACTCCTGCTTCCGGAAAGCTTCGTATCTCTTTGCCCGATCACGTTTTCCTGATCGCGGACGAGAGCCGCTCCATCCCGGATGGGCTCTAGCAGATTCGCCGCCACTGAAGGCTTTTTCAAGTCGCCGGCGGAACAACGAAAAAGGCCGGCGGGGTGAACCCGCCGGCCAGAGATGATCGATCGAGGGGAACGTGATCGATCAGAAGAGACGCAGAACCGCCTGGTCGGCCTGCGACGACAGCGACAGGGCCGTGGTCGAGAGCTGCTGGCGGGTCTGAAGCGCGAGGGCGTTCGCGCCTTCCTCGTTGGTGTCGGCGAGGGTGAGGTTCGCGGCACCGGTGTCGAGGACGTTGATCAGTTCCTTCGTGAAGTTCTGACGGGTCTCCACGATGGAGAGGTTCGAACCGAACTTGGAGGCCTGCGAACGCAGGGTGTTCAGCGCGCTGTCGAGCTTCTCGATGACGGCTTCGACCGACTGGGTGTCACGGAAGTTGCTGTCCGAGATGTCGTTGAGGCCGAGACCTGCGGCATCGAAGCTCACGCCCTTGATGTCCAGCTTGGACGAGCCGTCCTCGTTGAAGACCACCGAGAGGTCGTCGCCGTTGAGGAGGTTGATGCCGTTGTAGCTGGAGTCGGAGGCGAGAACGTTGATCTGCTTGAGCAGATCGTTGAAGTCCTTCACGTAGCCTTGGCGAGTGGCGTCGCCGGAACCGCCGAAGGTGGCAGGCGTGCTGTCCTTCGAGGTGCCGGAGGCGGAAGTGAAGGGAGCGCTCGAGGCGGTATCGCCAAGAGCCGTGCCTTCGACAGTGAAGGTCTGGCCAGCGGCGGCATTGGTCGACTGGATCTTCAGCGTACCGCCGGAGATCACGCCTTCCACCGCCACGCCTGCATCCGTGAACGCCTGGTTCATGGCGGCCAGTGAGTTCACCTGCCCATCGCCCACGCCGAAGGTGACGGTGACGGTGCGCTCGTCGGCCGTGCCACCACCGGTGGTCACGGTGAGGGACTTGCCGTCGAGGGCGTTGGAGTAGGTGCTCGACAGGCCGAGCTGCTCCAGAGGACCGGCGTTTGCTGCCGGGTCGTAGGCTGCAACCTGGGTGCCGTTGTCGATGCCGAGGGCTGCGCCACCGGAGCCGGCGACGGTGAAGGCCTGGCCATCTTCACGGGCGATCTTGATGTTGTTCGAGCTGTCGAACGACACCGTGTAGCCGTCGCTGGTCAGGGCAGCCGTCAGTGCCGCGACCGTCGAGGTGTTGTCGATCGTATAGGTGGCGCTGGAGCCGTCCTCGGCGACAAGGTTGATTTCGCCGGTCAGAGCCTGCAGTGCCGCATCGTCGGCGATGGCCACGGTGCCGGAAACCTGCGAGGTGCCCGGAGGAGGAGCGGTAAAGCTGCCGCCCTGAGCTGCGTCGACGAAGGTGCCGTTGGTGATGCCAAGGGCGGCGCCGCCTGTACCGGAAACGGTGAAGGACATGCCGTCTTCGCGGCCGACACGCAGGTTGTTGTCGGTGTCGAACTCCGCCGAGAAGCCTTCGTCGTTGAGAGCGGTCAGCAGGCCAGCCTTGGTCGAAGCATTGGTCAGGACGATGGTGGCGGTGCTGCCATCCTCGGCGACGAGCGACAGTTCGCCGTCGGTGGCGAACAGGGCCTGCAGAGCCGCGTCGTCAGCCACGGCCACGGTACCGGTGGTCTCGGACGGTCCGGTATTGAGATCGGCTGCGCCGGCATTGTAGTTGATCTGGACGCCGGTGCCGTCGGAGGAGGTGACCTCCAGCTTGCCGGTGTCGGTCAGGCGGGCGGCCAGACCGGAAACGCCGTTGATCTGGTCGATGACCGAACCAACGGTGGCGTCCTGGGCGATGGTGATCGTCGTCGGCGTGTTGTTGGCGGTCGCGATGGTCATCGAGCCGGCGTTCAGGGTCTTGTCGAGCGTCAGGCCGGCCTTGGTGCCTTCGACCTTGCTCTGCGTGCCGGTAAGGGCGTCGGACTTGATGCCGGTGAGGGCGGAAGACGTCACGGACGGCTTCTGGGTGTAGGCGACTGGGGCCTGGAGAGCCTGGCGAGCGGTCGCCTTGGCGCTTTCAACGAGCTTGGTGAGGCCCTTGATGCCGGTGTCGGCGGCTTTCAGGGCCTGGACCGAATTCGATACGCTGTCCAGGAGCGACGACAGATCGCTCGAGCGGGCGGACAGCGAGGATGCCGTGAAGAAGCTATTGGGATTGTCGAGGGCCGAATTGACCTTCTTGCCGGTGGCGAGACGCTCCTGCGTCCGTCCGAGAAGGTCTGCGGTGTTCTGCAGCGAGAGGAGGTTGCTGCGGACGGCATTCGAGAGTGTGACGTCGGAACCCATGGGTATTCTCCTTCCTAGGAGCTGAGAGTAAGGCTTCCTTCCTGGAAGCTGCCGGGGACATTCCCACGCGGGGGTCTAACAAGGTTTTAACAGCGACCAATAATTGCGTGGGTTTTGGGGTATTCGGGAGCAGGGCGGTCCCGAATACGATTCAGGCTTAATGGATGATTGCCAGCCCCTCAGATGAAGCGTTCGATGTGAGGCGTCGTTTCGGCTGCCGGGTCTTGGCCCGGCCGCTCGACCGCCTCCGAGACCGTGGCGACGTCCTCGCGGACATAGGCGCGGATCTTCATCAGCGTCTCGTTGGGGAACTGCGCGATGACATCGCCGGTTTCGGGGTTGACGGTCTTGTAGACGAAGTCGCTGGTGGCCTCGTCAACCTCGACCTGCACCTCGCGGGCGAGCTGCCGGCGGTTTTCGGCGGCGAGGCGTCCGGCGGTGGCGGACATGGCGGCGTTGCGGCTGCGGGTGTCGCCTTCCATGAGACCGGGCTGGCTGTCGCGCAGCATGGCGACGCTCTTCTCCTGCGGCAGGTCGGTGGTCACGCTCTGCTTCTGGGGCGTGAGGTCGGTCCGCACGGCAGGCAGCGGTGGCATTGCTCTCGAGGTATAGGCAGCGTCCATGACGGCCTCCACGAAGGTTGACCGGAAACGTTCTGTTTCCAGCGTTCATGGAAAAAGCCTAAGCACGGGACCATTAAATACGGTTTAAAAAATACGGTGAATCAACGGTTTATTAATACTTGGAAGTGCAGCCGCATCCCGCAGTCATCATCCTTTACAGCCCAATTCTAAAGGCTTCGTGACACCGACAGCGGGGTGGTGCTTGGCCGGTTGCCGGTGACGGAGCCGGATGAGCCGTAGGTCTTCGGCCCCTGGTGCTGCTCGCCGACGCGGCTCGCCACGGTGCGCATGATGTCCTCGGCGACGGCGCGGGCGGTGCCGAGCACGGCCATGTTGACCTCAAGATCGATCTGGAAACTTTCGTGCCGTGCGCGCAGGGACGCGACCGCCTCGGGGGCGAGGGTGCTGATGCGCTCGGAATGGCGGCGCACCAGTTCGATGTGCCGCTGGTATTCGCCCGCGAGCGTCCGCTTTTCCTCTTCGAGGCCCGCCGCGTCATGGAGTTTGGCGGCGCGCATCAGCTCGGTCTCGCGCTGCACGATCAGGTGCAGGCGCTCCACCGTGTCGTGGATGCGGGCCAGCACCGCGAGGGCGTCGTCCGCCGTCTCGATCACTGGCTGTTCCGGTGCGGGGGGGATGAGCTGGGACATCATGTGGAACCTGCTGCTTCCTGTACTGCGAGCAATTCGCGATAGACCGTGTCGCCGATGCCGATGCCGCCGGAGGCGGTGATCTCGCGGGCATAGGCGTCGGTGAGGAACTTGCGCCAGGACTCGGTCTGCTCGGAACTGCCCATGGGGCCGTCGCCTTCGAGACCGGAGAACATCTGGGCGAGCACCGTCGACAGGAAGACCTGCTCGAATTCCTGCGACGAGCTTTTGGCCTTGATCTGGGCCGGCGTCAGTCCCTTGTCCCTGACGGGCAGGGTGCCGAAGATGTCCGCGGGGCCGCCGCCGCTGGTGAGGCTCATCACATCACCTCGATCTCGGCCTGGAGCGCGCCGGAGGCCTTGATCGCCTGGAGGATGCCGATCAGGTCGCGCGGGCTGATGCCCAGGCCGTTGAGGCCGTCGACGAGCTGCTGCAGCGTGATGCCCTGTCTGACCACCGCCAGCTGCGTGCCGTCCTCCTGCACCGTGATGCCGGTGCGCGGGACGACCACGGTCGTGCCGTCGGAGAAGGGGTCCGGCTGGCTGACCTGGGGCTGTTCGCTGATGCTCACGGTCAGGTTGCCCTGCGCCACGGCGACGGTCGAGACCCGCACGTCGCGGCCCATGACGATGATGCCCGAGCGTTCGTCGATGACGATCTTGGCCGGCAGGTCGGGGATGACGCGCAGCTGCTCGATCTCGGTCAGGAGCTGGATGATGTTGCCGTCGTATTTCGGGGGCAGGGTGAGCTGGATGGTGCCGGGATCGACCGGCTCGGCCGCGCCGGAGCCGACGTAATCATTGATGGCGGCGGCCATGCGCCGCGCGGTGGTGAAGTCCGGGTTGCGCAGGGCGAGACGCACGGAACTCATGCGGCCGAGCGAGAAGTCGATCTCGCGCTCCACCAGTCCGCCGTTGGAGATGCGGCCCGTGGTCGGCACGCCGCGCACGATCTTGGCGGCGTTGCCCTCGGCGTTGAAGCCGACGATGGCGACCGGCCCCTGCGCGACGGAATAGACCTCGCCGTCCGCGCCCATCAGCGGCGTCACGAGCAGGCTGCCGCCCTGGAGGCTGGTGGCGTCGCCCAATGCCGAGACGGTGACGTCGATCCGGGTGCCCTGGGTGGCGAAGGCGGGCAGATTGGCCGTGACCATGACGGCGGCGACGTTCTTGGTGCGCAGGTTCGCGCCACGGGTGTTGACGCCGAGCCGTTCCAGCATGGCCGTCAGGCTCTGGCGGGTGAAGGGCGATGAGTTCAGGCTGTCGCCCGAGCCGTTGAGGCCGACCACGAGGCCGTAGCCGACGAGCTGGTTCTCGCGGATGCCCTCGACGTCGATCAGGTCCTTGATGCGCGAGGCCTCGACGCCGGGGTTTCCGCCGCCGCTGGGGGCATAGGCGGTTTCGAGGCGCGCGATGTAGGGATTGCTGCCGGGCGTCAGGCCGCCCCTGGGGCTGCCCGGAATGCCGTAGACGGGGCCTTTGGGTCCGCCGAGCGGCGGCTGGACCGTCACGGACGGGCCCTTGAAATCCTCTCCTGGTCCGTCGGCGCGCACGGAAACCGTGCCGGCGCACAGCCCGGCGAAGACGAGGATGGCACTGATCGCAGTCAAGACACGCATTGGATCCAACTCCCCTTGGGTCCGCAGTCTTGTCATGCACGCATCGTGCCGTTTGTGCGATCAATGCCGATCTTCAATGAAATCAATGCTTTGATGGGTATCCGGAAGGCCTTGATTCGCATTGTGCAGGGTCAGCGCTGCCGGGTGGGCGGCAATTCCTGCCGGGCCGTTAACGAGCGGTTAACGGCTTCAAGCCGAGGCTCACCGAAACACCGGCATGAGGATGCCCCATGCGAATCACCGGACCACAACGCACCAACGGCACGTCAGCCGGCGCCGCCGCGCGCAAGGCGGGATCGGGTTCGGGATTCTCGCTTCCCGATGTCGGCGGGGCGGTGTCGCCGGGCGCGGCCACGGGCGCGCGCGCCATGACCGATGTCTCCTCGCTGCTGGCGCTTCAGACCGTCGCGGCCCCCGAGCCCGCCACGGTACGGCGCGGACGGATGGTGAAGCGTGGACGCCGCCTGCTGGATCTTCTCGACGATGTGAAGGTGTCGCTGCTCGACGGCAGCTGTGACGCCCTCACGCTGGAGAAGCTGGAATCGGCCATCGTCGAAGCCCGCGAGCAGACCGATGATTCCGGTCTGGAGGCCGTACTCGACGCCGTGGAGCTGCGGGCGCGGGTCGAGCTTGCCAAGCTCCAGCGTATGGCCGGCCGCTGATTGTTCTTTGATTCCAATCGGTTGTTATTGTTTCATTTAAAACTTTCTCATTCCTTCCCACATCCACGATGTGTTGATGGCGTAGGGCGTTGTGCGACACCGTGACCATCGCTATATAACGCCACCGATTGGGATCGATGGCGACCGTCGCAATCGATCTCAGCATGCCGTGCAAAAGCGGGTGAGCATGACGGACGTTGCCGAGAGCGAATATCATCCCACCGAGGATGAGCCTTTCATGAACGAGCGGCAGAGGAACTATTTCCGCGCCAAGCTGCTCAAGTGGAAAGACGAGATCCTGCGCGAAAGCCGTGAAACGCTGGAGCATCTTCAGGACGAGAACCAGAACCATCCGGATTTGGTGGACCGCGCTTCATCGGAGACCGACCGGTCGATCGAGCTTCGGGCACGCGATCGCCAGCGCAAGCTGATCTCCAAGATCGACGCGGCCATCAAGCGGCTCGACGACGGGACCTATGGCTATTGCGAGGAGACCGGCGAGCCGATCTCGCTGAAGCGGCTCGATGCCCGTCCGATCGCGACGCTGTCGATCGAGGCTCAGGAGCGCCACGAGCGCCGGGA
>JBEBSP010000016.1:0-21959 GCA_040394255.1 Agaricicola taiwanensis
GCGTGGGGGTGGAGGATCTGGACGATCTGCGACGGGACATCGAGTCCGCGTTGGCGTGAATCAATCGAGCCCGCGGGAAAGTGGCGGAATGAAATGTTTATAACGGCTGATGACCATTAAGATTTTCTCTCAACTCAATCTGAGTTTGCGACGGCCCGAGTTCTGGGCGTATTCCAGCTGGCTGGACATCGTTACGCGCTATCGGCGCACACGCCTGGGTCTGGTCTGGCTGCTGGCGCCGGTAACCGTGTTCATGCTGATCACCGGGCCGCTGTATGCGCGGATGTTCAACCGCGACCTAGCTTCCTACATGATCCACTTGGGCATGGGGTACGCAGTCTGGCGCCTGATGGTGATGGTGCTCAACGATTCGGTGGGCGCGTTCCGCAGCAACAAGTCGTTCATCCAGGACGGCAACACGCGGCTGACCGACTACACGCTCAAGTCGATCGCCAAGTCGCTTTTCTACTTCGCATTCTCGATGATCGGCATGCTGGGCGTCCTGATATGGTCGCCGGCCGTCCCTGCTCCCGCCATCCTGACCCTGTTCATCACCATACCGATAGTGCTGGTCAACCTGCTTTGGGTGGGGTACAGCCTGAGTATCCTGGGAGCGCGCTTGCCCGACCTGGGCGAGGTGCTCAACACCGTATTGATGGTCGGTTTCCTGTTCACCCCGATCATTTGGGAAGGCAACCGATATCCCCCCGACAGCCTGGGCGGCTTGGTCGTCAGGCTCAACCCGGCCTTCCACATGCTCGAGATCGTCCGGGAGCCGCTGTTCGGGCGGATGCCTCCGAACTCCTCCATCGTGTACGTTGCCCTGCTGACCTTGACCGGCTGGCTGCTCGCCATCTTCCTTTGCCGACGGTATTCGCGTTATGTCCCTATCTGGATCTGATGGAGCAGCGGTTCCGGTGTCTGTCGCGGTCCGCAACCTGTCGCTGGTGGTTCCCTACTACGCACAGCCGGACAAGATGGCGTCCTCCTGGTTCTCCACGTTGCTCGGCGCCGCGACCTCGGTACCGCGCCGGCGGTTCGCGACCCTGCTCGACGACGTCAGCTTCACTATCAAGGAGGGCGAGCGTGTCGCCTTGGTAGGCCGCAATGGTGCAGGGAAAAGCACGCTGCTGCGCGTGCTTGCCGGAGCGTTTGAGCCAACCGGTGGAACCGTGGAAATAGCCGGCACCCGCCAGGCGCTCCTCAGCATCGGTCTCGGTTTCAATGCCGAGGCCACCATCATGGAGAATATCTTCCTGCGCGCCACCGCTATGGGCGTGCCTTCCCGTGACATCCGCCATATGGTGGAGCCGGTGCTGGAGTTCTCCGGGTTGCGGGAGGTCGCGAATCGGCGCCTGCTCACGCTTTCCAGCGGACAGCGCATGAGGCTTGGGTTCGGTATCTCCACGGCCGTGCACACCGACATCATGCTGCTGGATGAGTGGTTCGGTGCCGGTGACGCGAAATTCGTGAGGAGCGCACGGCAGCGGATGATGGACCGGGTGAATGGAAGCAAGATTGTGGTGGTCGCCAGCCACAACGATTCACTGCTGCGCAAGCTCTGCAACCGCGCGTTGTTGCTGGATCGTGGCCGGATCGTGTTCGACGGCAGCGTATCGGATGTGCTGGCCGAGTACCGGCGCCTGCACCCGCTGGTCGAATCGGCCGAGGAGGCCGCCAAGCGCAGAGCTGCGCGGCGAGCGAAACTCAGGGCTGCGGAGAAACTGGTCGCCAAGGCCAAAGCCAAGGAACGGAAGAAGAAGGAGGCACGGGCCAAGGCGCAGATGACGATGGCGGCGCAGTCGGATGTTTCGCCGAAAGTGGATGAAAGGAAGGTTTCCGGCTTGCAGGTCGAAGGGGAGGGGGCATCTGGAGGTTCCAGCGCTCGCCAATAGCCGGTCGAGGTCCGGTGCGGATCGCACCGGACCGTTGCCGGATAGCCCCCTCGGGGCCAGAAAACCTCATCTGCAGTTTGAGAAGCGAAAATGCGTATCCTGTTGATCGCCTACGAGTTCCCGCCCAGTCCATCGCCCCAGTCGTTGCGCTGGACCTATCTCTGCCGCGAACTGGCGCGCCTTGGACATGAGGTCCATGTGCTGACGGCGGATCTGGGATGGAGTACCGCCGGATTGCCGGAACTGCCCGAGCAGGTCAGGGTGCATCGGGTATTCGGAGGGCCGATCACGGGCGTGGTGGCCATGCTGGCCAGGCGCCAGGCGGTCAAGGCGGCAAAAGCCGCCCGTAACCAACCGGTCGCTGTAGCGGCGGGGGAGGTTTCGACGCCGATCGTCGCCTTGCGCGAGTCGCAGCTGAACTGGAAGGGACGGCTGGTCGAGAAGCTGAGGGGCGTCGCGACCCAGGCGATATTTCCCGATGCGCGGGGCGAGTGGTATTTCCCCGCGCGACGGGCCGCCATCGACCTTGTGGAGGATATCCGCCCGGACATCATCGTGAGTTCCCACGAGCCGGCGACGACGCTGGAACTGGCCATCGATCTGAAACGGCGATACCCGAGTATCCCGTGGATCGCCGATCTGGGCGATCCGGTCCTGGCCGACTATACACCGAAGCGCTGGCGCCGCAGGGCGCTGCGGCTCGAGCGGCGGGTCATGGAGCTGGCCGACGGCATTACCATTACCGCACCGGGCACGCGCGACCTGCTGCTGGAACGGCATGGCGGAAAGGATGTGGGAGCAGCCGGGATGGAGATACTGACCCAAGGGTTCGAGGACGGCACGCTGCCGCTCGTTCCGCCCGTACCCGAGTTCTTCGACGCTACGCGGCTCGAGCTTCTTTATACCGGCTCGTTCTATCAATTCCGACGGCCGGATGCATTGATCGATGCAGTCGCGCAGACGCCTGGAGTCAGGCTCAACATCGCGTCGTCGACCATTCCGGACTGGCTCAGACCCCGGCTGGAAGCGCAGCCGGAACGGTTCCGGCTGCTTGGCTTCCTGCCGCACTGCAGCGCAGTGTCACTGCAGCGGCAGGTGGACGTGCTGGTCAACATCGCCAACGACAACCCGTGCCAAGTGCCTGGCAAGATCTACGAATATCTCGGATCGGGGCGCCCGATCCTCCATACCGGCAATGTCATGGAGGGGGACGTTTCGGCGGCCCTGATTCGCGAACGGTTGCGTGGCTGGGTCTGCGGCAATGACCAGGAGGCAATGGCCGGGCTTCTTCGCTCGCTGGCTGCGCGGAAGCTGGCGGGGCGCCTGGACTCGGAAGACGGTCTGGACCTGGGCGGGCAAAGCGTTGCGGAGTTCGGGTGGAGCCACCTGGCCCGGCGCCTGACTGGAATGATGGAGCGCCTCGCGGAAGGGACTGGCGAGCCTTCCGAAGCATCACCGGTACAAGGACACTGATCGAATGGAGCAGCCGAAGTCGCAGGTTCTCAGCAAGCAGTTGGCCGACATCCGTCGGGATGTGCAGCGACTGGAGTCCGCGCTTGCCGCGGAGAAGGCGGGAAACATCGCTCTGATCCGGGAACGCGAAGGCATCTTGCGGAGCCGTTCCTGGCGACTGACGGCCCCTCTTCGCTGGCTGATGTCCCGGCTGCAGCGCCAGCCGTCCGAACAAGCGGTGCCTTCCCCGGTGTCGGCAGAGCCGTCCCCCGGTAGCGACGATGAGCGGACCAGTCTTGTCGGTTTGCCGCCCAGCCTGCTCAGGCCGCAAGCCGATAGCCTGGAAGCTTCCAATGCTACCTGCCGGCTGCTCAACCTCTTCCCGGGGCTCGAAGGAATCGTATCGGAGGACGCGCGCTGCGAACTTGATGGCGGGGTTCCGGAATCGGGCAGCGAATATCTGGGCTGGCGAAACGATCCGCCTGTCATCGGCTTCATTGGCAGCGCAGAACTACGTACGGAACTGGCTTTCGACGCCAGGGTAATTGCGCTTGACGAGGACAACTGGCCGGCGGCGCTGGTTCCCGGTGCGATGCGGTTCTTGATCGTGGAGACGGTGTGGCACGTCGGACACCGGCACTGGCGTTATGCGCTGACGGGCGAGGGAGATCAGAGCGGATTTCGACGCCTGCTGGATCGCTGCCGGGAGATGTCGCTTCCGGTGGTCGTCTGGTTCCGGGAAACACCCAGCAATTACGAGCATTTCGCATGGCTGGCCGAGCAGGCCGATCTGGTCTGCGCTGCCGATGCCGATGTCGCCGCACGGCTGCGCAGGGATTTCCCCAGGAGGAGAACGGAGTATCTGCCTCCCGCCATCCAGCCGGCGTTGCACAATCCGCTGCGCAGCTATGGCCTGATGGAGGCCGCGGACGCATTGCGCGATCGCATCGTGTTTGATGGCTGGTGGGATCTGCAGAACGGGCTTGCCGAGCTGCCCCGATTGCATGAATTGAAAACTCATGGCTTGCTCATCGCCGAGAGCGAGTGGGAGTTCGGCAGGGTCCGGCTTGCGGATTGCCGGGAGTTCATGGATTTCACCATTGGTTGCCTGGGGCGCCAGGAAAAACTGGTCCTGAGCCGCCTGCAGGGTGCGGAAGTGTTCGCTGCCGCACCGCTTGCGGGGGCGTGGCGCAGCGCGCTGGGCATGGCGCGATCTGCGGCCGGGGGCGGGGTGGTCGCCCGTCTGGATGGTGGCGAGCCCTGGCTTCCGGAATTGCAGCTGCCCGGGGGGGCGGAGAACGCCGATCCGTCGGATGCGCTGCTCGCGCTCATGGCCAACCCGCTGGCACGCACGCGTTGGAACCACCTGGCCTGGCGCGGGTTGATGTCGGCCCATACCATCGCCCATCGGCTGCAGCACATGGCCGACAGGCTTTCTGTGAAAGCCGACTTTGTTCCGCCGAACCCGCGAATCGCCTGTCTGCTGGTCACCATGCGCCCGGATCGGTTGCGGAGCTGCATCGAGCGTTTCCGCAACGACATCTATCCCCACAAGGAGCTCGTCGTCGTCATCCATGGCGACGCGGTGGACCTTGCCCAGTACCGCGGATTGGTGCACGAAGGAGAAGCGATCCGGTTCTTCCAGCTCGGCAAGAGCCGTAGCCTCGGTGCATGCCTGAACTTTGCCGCTGCCCAGACCGATGCACCATACTGGACGAAGGTGGACGACGACGACCTGTACGGCTCCAATTACCTGAGCGACATCATGCTTTACCAGCGCATCGGCAAATTCGAGGTGTTTGGCAAGCCACCCACCTTCAACTACCTGGAGCGTGGCGACGAACTGCTATGGGATCCGGAATGGGCGCGGCACGCCAATCTGATCCACGATGCCGCAAACGCACGTGCGGCACTGGTTGCCGGTGGCACCCTGGGCGGGCATCGGCGCGTACTGGATGCGGTACCGTTCTCGGAGCGCCGTCGCGGAGGGTCGGATTCGGACTTCATCAGGCGCTGTTATGAAGCGGGGCTGGATGTACTGTCGATGGACGGTTTCAACTTCGTGCGCTTTCGTAGCGCACAGGATGGATTCCATACCTGGAATGTGGATGAGGATGAATTCCGGTTGAGAGCGACGCATGTCGGTGCTGGCAGCCACCTCGCGGAGCAGGCTCTGTTATAGCGAGGGGACAGGCACTGTGTCGATGAGGGCCATGGCGAGCGCGATAGAAGGTGTGTCAGTCATTGCCCATCGGGGTGGGCGCGGAACCTACCCGGAAAATACCGGGTACGCTGTACAGGCTGCGGTCGATGATGGAGTCGATGGAGTGGAGCTCGATCTGGGCATGACCGCCGATGGGCAGTTGGTGTTGAACCATGATCGCAGCCTCAATCCGGATATCACCCGCGACAGGCATGGGTGTTGGCTGCAGGCTCCTTTGCTGATCAGTGAGCTGCGGTCCGAAGAAATCGGAGAGTTCCTGCTGGGACGCATGCGTCCGGGCAGCCGCTACGCGGACAGGTTTCCGAAGCAACGCACGCCGGCTGCCGATGTATCCATACCCACCCTGAGGGAAATCCTGACAGGGCCGCTGGCGTGCGTGACAGAGCGGTTCGTCCTGATGCTGGAGATCAAGACATCGCCGGAAGCTCCGGGTGAAACGTTCGCGCCCGATGCGTTCATCCGGGCATTGGCTGACGAACTGGATCATTCGCAATCACGTTGTCAGGTGGCGGTAGCGAGCTTCGACTGGAGAAATCTGCTGCTGGCGCGTGATCTTCTGCCTGCCGCCCGCCGCATCTTCCTCAGCACGAGACAGCCTGGCCACAATACGGTGGACGGCAGCGTGCCTGGCCAGCCTTCTCCCTGGCTTGCGGGCGAAATGCCGGGCCCCGGGCCGGCCGGCTTGCCCGAGCTCGTGCGCAGGCTGGGGGGAGATGTCTGGGCGCCGAACCATCGTGATGTGGATGCCGAGTCTGTAGCTGCGGCGAAGGAGCGCGGCCTGGGGGTGTATTGTTGGACGGTGAACCGGCGGCAGCGACTATCCCGCGTGGTGGAGCTTGGCGTGGATGCGCTCATCACCGATTATCCCAGGCAGGCCTTGAGATTCATTGCGGGGATGGTGCGATAGTCTCGTTTCCGGTTGAAATCGGCATGCGCGGTCCAGTGCCGGATGTGTTCGTAAGCAGGAAAAACTACTGTATAGCTTTTGCCGCCTGATCATTTCGTTGGAGAGGATCAATGAACAAGCTGACGGGGTTTCTGGCTTCAGGGTTTCTTCCCAGTTCGGATTTTGCTGCGACCCAGGACATTCTGCGTAAAGACAAGCGCGCAGACTTTATGACCCGCGCGCTATGGAACGCGTTGCCGTATTCCCAGTACGCTTATGGCATCCATCATGCGGCAATGCTCGCCAAACGATTGCAGGTTCCCGAGATCAGCGTGCTCGAGTTCGGTGTGGCGGGAGGGAATGGGCTGGTCGCGATGGAGGCCCATGCCGGGGAAGTCGCAAGCCAGACAGGCGTCGCGATTCAGGTCTATGGGTTCGATACGGGGGAAGGGATGACGCCTCCGCAGGATCATCGCGATATGCCCTATCGGTTTGCGATGGGCAACTACCGCATGGACGTCCCCAAGCTCATGGAACGTTTGAAGTCGGCGAGACTGGTGCTCGGGGACGTGGCCGGAACCGCATCCACCTTCCTCCAGGAATACAACCCGGCACCCATCGGGTTCGTATCGTTCGACATGGACTACTACTCATCGACGATCGCTGCATTGGCGATCTTCTCCGAGACCCAGGACGACCGTTACTTCCTGCCGAGAATCCAATGCTATTTCGACGACGTGATCGGGTCGGAGCACTCCTCCTACAACGATTTCGTGGGAGAACTGGCCGCGATCAGGGATTTCAACCATGGCAACGAGTCGGTGAAACTTGCCGAAAGCCGGGTGTTCCGCAAGTACGCCATCAATTTCGACTGGTATCACCAGATATATCTGATGCACCGGTTCCAGCACCGTCTCTATGGAGCCTACATCAGCAAGGCAGGGCCCGGGTCGCTTGCACTCCGATGAGTTGGACTGCTATTCGGACACATCGGAGGAGCGGCTTCCAGCGCGATACACCTTGAACGCCACCGGCCGGGGGGCGAGGCCCTTGTCTATCCTGTCTTGCAGCATTGCCAGCGCGGCAGGCACGTTGTCGAACGGCAGGCCGGCCAGGTCGGGCGCATCGAATCTCCACCACATGATCCGCCGGAGTTTTTCGACCAGTGCTTCGTCGAAACGCATCCTGATCAATTTGCCCGGCACCCCGCCGACGATCGAGTAGGCGGGCACGTCACGGCTGATCACCGCTCCCGCGGCACAGATGGCGCCATCGCCGATATTGACTCCTGCCCGGATGACTACATTGGCGCCTATCCAGACGTCATTGCCGATCACAACCGGAGCCGGCTGGGAGAAACGTGGAGAATCGGGTGTCTCCTCGATCGCTGTGCCGGGGGCATGGAGATCGGCCGGAAGCCCGAAGTACTTCGTGCGCCACCGCTTGCTGTACTGGAAATTCGACGTCGAGAGCCAGTCGGTGGGGTGTTCGGTTTCTCCTATCATCACGTTTGGGCCGATGGAGGTGTATCGGCCGACGGAAGCCAGACGGCGAACCGTGCCGTTCCGGAAATAGGAATAGGCCCCGATATCGAATCCGCACCTTACGCGCAGGTTGGAGGAGATGACGGCAGGATCTTCAAAACGTATTTCGACGTCTTTGCCGATGGAGGCGGCACGCGAGATCTTCATTGGATGGATGGCTGGTGAGAAGGAGCCGGCTGTTGCTTGCGGGTGCGGCCCTCGGGCTCCGCTCAGGAAACGGAGCGGGGCCGGGGGGCTGGCTGGATGAAGTCGTCGAGGTCCTCGATGTGGCCTTTGTAATTGTCGGCCCTGCCCGGCTGGAACATCTCCCCTTTCAATGCCTCGATCTGCGCGCTGCTGGCATAACGCGAGAGCAGGGAAAACAGGTCCAGGCCCTTGAGCAGATCACGGGCGGCTATGAACAGAGGAGCCAGGTTCGGCTCGTCCTGCTCTGCGAGGTAGCGGTCGATGATATTGGGTAGCGTGAAGCTGCAGGCCAGTCCGTGCGGGACACCAAAGTGACTGGTAAGCGGATAGGAGATCGAATGTGCGATGGCAGTGCGCGTCTGGCTGATCGCCATGCCGGCCAACATGCTGGCCTGTTGCATCCGCGCACGTGCCCGCAGGTCTGCGGGGTTGGCAAGAACTACGGGAAGCGCATCGATCGCCAGGCGCAACGCCTGCGCCGAGAAGGACTCGGAGAGGGGTGTCCGGTTCCGGTTCCAGAGCGATTCCAGGGAGTGGGAAATCGCGTCCAGCGCCGTATGCAGGGTTTCCTGGGGTGGAAGGGAAAGCGTCAGCTCCGGATCCAGGATGGCCACCGCAGGAAAGATCAGGTCGCCGGCGACCGAATGCTTCCGGTGATGGACGTCGTCCCATACGGTGGCAAAGGGCGTAACTTCCGCGCCGGTTCCCGAGGTCGTGGGGATGGCGATAACCGGAATGGCCCGTTCCCATGCCTGCGCTCGTCCGCCGCGCAATCTCCGGTCAAGCGGGTCGGATTCGCCGCTGGGCAAGGTGACAGAAAGCGTCTTGGCGGCATCCAGGGCGCTGCCGCCGCCAAGCGCGACTATCGCCACAGGTTCCAGTCCCGAGAAACGCGCGGTTGCCTGGTCGAGTTCGTCCAGCTGCGGGTTCGGGGTGACGCCGGAGTAGACCGTCGTCCTGGCGGTGCCGAGGCTGTCGGCTATCGCCCCGGCCTGTCCACGTCGGACAAAGCCTTCGGTGGTAACGAGCAGAACATTGCCTTCACTGCCAACATGGCTGCCGATCCGGCGCAGGGCACCTGCGCCGAAATCGACTCTTACCGGGTTGTAATGGGACCAGGACATCCTCAATCAGCCTTGCGTCTGGGTGGCATGCGCCATGAAGGAGCTCTTGTTCTGTTGCGGCGAGCTGGTTGGACGGCCCAGATCCGCGCGCGAGCCGGTGTCTATCCTGACCTCGATCATCACCGGCCCTCCGTCGGCGGCGGCTTGCCATGCGTCTTTCAGGCTCTCGGCCGAATCAGCCACATGGTAGGCCTTGTACCCGCTTGCCAGCGCAATGGCCTTGAAGTCCACACGGTCGGCAACGGTCGGCTGGCCGCCCACGGACTCGTGAGCCGCATTGTTGAGCAGCACGTGCACCAGATTCGGGGGGGCCAGGCTTCCGATGATCGGGAGCGCTCCCATATGCATCAACGCCGATCCATCGCCGTCGATACAGACTACGCGCCGGTCGGAACGGCCCAGCGCGACACCCAGCGCGATCGACGATGTATGCCCCATTCCACCGACGGTGAGGAAATCCCGTTGAGGCTCGGAGCGTGCAGCCCGGAGTTCGAAAAGCTCGCGCGACGTCTTGCCGGTCGTGGAAACCACCAGATCGTCCGGCGAGGCCAGGTCCAGGATGTGCGACAGGGCATGCTCGCGCAGCATCGACGAAAGCTTGGCACCCGCTCGGCGGGTCTTGTACTTGGCGAACGCGTTCTTCCGCACCAGCAGGGCCACCGGGGCGCCGGTACGCTCGATCGCCTCGAATGCCGCTGCCACGGTGGTTGCGACGTCCGACGCGGCGGTGAGCTCGAAGCTGGGAATATCCAGCAATTCCAGCTGTACCGGCGTGATCCGACCCTGCTTGACGTGCTGCGGCTCGTCCGGGACTCCCGGCTCGCCACGCCAGCCGATGACCAGGAGCATCGGCACCCGGTAGACCTCGGCATCGGCCAGCGAGGTCAGCGGATTGACCGTGTTGCCCAGGCCGGAATTCTGCATGTAGACCACGGACACCTTTCCGGTGGCCAGGTGATGGCCCATCGCCAGGGCTACCGCGTTGCCTTCATTGGCCGCGATCACATGTCGCCCTTCGGGGGCGACATCATCGACATAGGCGCAGAAGCTGCTCAACAGGGAATCCGGAACGCCGGTGAACATGCCGACATCCCTGCTTTCCAGGGCCTCGAAGAATGCTTTCGGCTCGATCATCAGGCGGTCCCCGGAATCAGTTCGAGTACCTGTTTGATAGGCAGGAGTTCGGCGTCGGCTTCGGCAGAGCGCTGATGCTTGAGAATGGATTCGGCGGTCCTGACCATTGCCGGATAGGCAGCGCGGAGCAGGTGATTTGCGTAGATGACGATATTCACGCCGATGTCGGCCAGCTCTTGCTCGGTGATGCTGTTGTAGCTGGTCGGTACGGCCACCAGGGTCTTCCGGTTCTCGATCTCGCGATAGCGGCGGCAGAACTCGATCACCTCGTCCGGAGATTTTTCCCGGCTGTGGATCATGATTCCGTCCGCTCCTGCATTCAGATAGGCCTTGGCGCGCTCTATCGCATCATCGACTCCCTTGCCAAGGATCAGGCTTTCGATGCGTGCGATGATCATGAAGTCATCCGTGGCCTGCGCACGCTTGCCCTCCTTGATCTTCAGACTGAAATTCTCGATGGAGTCCTGCGTCTGGTCCACATCGGTGCCCAGCAGCGAGTTCTTCTTCAGCCCGGTCTTGTCCTCAATGATGATCGCCGAGACTCCCAGGCGTTCCAGGGTGCGCACGGTGAACACAAAGTGTTCGGTCTTGCCGCCGGTATCGCCGTCATAGACGATTGGCTTGGTCGTCACCTCCAGGACCTCGTTGAGCGTGGTCATGCGGGCGGAAACATCGACTGCCTCGATGTCGGGTTTGCCTTTCGCAGTGGAGTCGGTAAGGCTGCTGCCCCACATGCCGTCGAACTCCCGCGGGCCGTTGGGGGTATCCACGCGGACGTTCTCGATGATCAGCCCGGACAGACCGTTGTGGATGTCCAGCAGACGGATGATCGGTTTCACTTTGAGCATCCGGCGAAGGGACTTCATGCGGACCTCGGGTGTGGTGCCCACCTCTTTCAGTGCGGCGTTCAGCTTCGTCGAAGAAATACCTTGGGTATACGGTACTTCGACGAGTTCGCCGCCCCACTGTGCAAGAGTCTCGACGACCCGTTGGCGCGTCCGTTTCTGTACGCCATCCTTCCAGTCGTCTCCATGGACGACATAGTCGGGCTTGAGCGCCTCCAGGTTGGGCACGTAGTCCAACGTTGTCTGAGCGACGACGTTCGCCACGCCCTTGATGGATTCCACGACTTCGCGCCGCTGGTCGTAGGTCATATGGGGGACGCGCTTGTAGCTGGCGATCGCCTCGTCGGTCAGAAGCCCGATCGTCACTTCCCCCAGCTCGGCGCCCTTGCGGATGATGTTCAAATGCCCCGGGTGGACAAGGTCGGCACTCATGCCGATATAGACTCGCTTCACTGCAGATTCCTCAGGTTGATTGATAGAGCATGTCGGGGAAGGATTCTTCGATCTTGCGGATGTCGCTCTGATTATCGAAGCTCCTGTGTATTCCTATGTTCCGTCTGGACTTCTCGGGATCGAAACACGTTTCTCCGCGCACGTCGCTGCGGGTGAGCTGGAGCCTGTCGAGCACGCTCCTTCTGGTCCTTTCGTCAAGAACGAAGTCTTCGAAGCGAATGGATATCACCCGGTCGTCCAGCTGCAGCTCCGCGACGGCACGGTCATGCTCGTCATAGCGCTTTCTGGTCTTGGAGATGAATTCGTCGATGGGCATGACATCCGAGCGCTTTCTTTCGTAGTAATGAGCTACATACTGGTCGCGGGGATCGCGCTTGACGGTGACCGCCACGGCATTGGAGAAGAGCGACAGCAGCCGGACGTTGAAGCCGAAGATGTTGTTGTTGAGGACGACGGATTTCTTCCCGGGGCTTCCGAGCCGAGTGGTGATTTCGTTGGAAAAGTCGCGCATGGCAGAGAGCGTCGCCAAGCTTGACGGATTGGATCGCGCGGCGGCCTCGAGTCCTTGCACGAGGGAGCGGCAACATGGGAGCAGGGCATCCAGGGCCTGGCCACTGTCGAGCTGTGCCTTGAACAGGCTGCGCTCACGATCGGCATGGACCCGCAACCTGTCGACCAGCAGCCCGGCGAGTGGGCCCAGGAAGAACTCCATCAGTTCGCGTGGGCCGACAGTTCCGAGGGGGGCATCGACCAGACCGAGCAGGCCGTATCGGCGCTGGAACAGATTGAGTTCCCGTCCGCTGCAACCTACATGGACATCATCGTGTCCCCGGAGCATGTCCGTTACCGCCCCGGAGCCGGACCAGAGGAACCCGGATGTGAAGATCACCCCGGGGCGCTGGCGGGTGGTGTCCGTTTGCAGGCGCAGTCGCCTGTAATTGGAATAACCGTCTTCCGTGCCCGAGACTTCCGCTTCTGGGGGCGGCGGCACGGGGAGCTTTGCCAATGCGTCAAATGCTTCCTTCAGAAGCCGATCCACGTTGGAGTCGGTGCGATACGCATGTCTGGACTTGGCAAGCGAACGCGAGATTTCCTGATGGGCATCGTCCCCGTCAGTGGAGGATGCCAGCATCTTGACGATGCGCTTCGCGCCTTTGATCGAGGCTTCAATGGACAGCCGCTTCTTCAGTCGCTTCCTTTCGTCGGCAAGCAGCTGCGGATCGACACCGGCGTCGGAAACCGAGTCGAGGTGAAATCTGGCGCTCTTCAGGTCCGCTGCGCGTCGGTAGGCGTTGCCAAGGGCAAAGTTGATTTCGTCCAGCGACTCCAGGACAAGATTTCGGAGCCGGGACCAGTGCTCGATGGAGTCGTATACGTGTCGCTGCTTGTCGGCAAGCAATGCCAGATAGCGGATGACGCGTCCCCGCTCCGCAGCTGCCGCCTCCGTTCGCAGAAGACGGGATTCGATATCCGCAAGCAATGATCGATAGGCGTTCTTCTCCGCCTCGCTATCAGGTGCCGGGCAATTGAGTGCTTGTTCGGCTTCGAGGAAAAGCTTGCTCTCGTCGGCGGAAGCTTTTCCCGGCAGAACAGACTGGATGGACATCATGGGCTCCACGGGAAATGGGATTGCATGCCACGGAACTGCGGCATCGTGCTGTTGCGACAGGACTCAGTGAGTGCCCGCCGCGTCGATGCTTGCGGCCAGGACCCGGTCGAAGCGGACGAGGGAGCTCTCGTCGAAATCGCCCAGGCTTTCACGGCATACCAGTTCGCGTGCTGCCGCCAGCGGGTCGTCGGAGCCGGCCAGTGCGATCAATTCAAGAACTTCGGCCGGGTCATCGAGTTTGTAGCAGGCAACGGATGATGGATACCTGTGCTCGAGTTTCGCGTGGGTATCTCCCCGGGGATTGGTGATGATCATCGGCTTGAGCGTATACAGGTAGTCGTTCAATACGCTGGATACATCGGTAATTAGAATATCCGAGTCGTTCATGAGCTCGAATATCGGTTTCTTCGTGTCATAGAGCATGAAGTTCTCCCCGTCGGCCAGGGATTTCATTTTTTCGAGATGGTTGCGCACCGCTCCGCTTTCTTCATGGCCGGTATAGGGGTGGGGCTTGAACAGGATGCGGAACTTTCCAGAAGCTTTCAGGGTTTCCAGCATCGCCAAGCCATATGGGCCGACCGAGGTGTAGTTGGCATTGCTGTTGAAGCCCTCCCAGGTGGGGGCATAAAGAACGGTGCGGATCTGGGAAGAGGAATTTCTGCGCTCCAGAGCCAGCTCCACCTGGGGGCGGCCGACATGCTCCACCTGACCGTTTCTGATCGGCAGCCCCGCCGCACGCAAGCGCTTCTCGGCAAGGGGGCCTGCGACGAGAAGCTTGTCGTAGGCCATCAGGAACTTGCTCTGGTTGACGGCCTTGTCGCTTTCCCCGTGGTTGATGAAGAAGTGACTCATCTTGAAGAACCGTAGGAGCTGGGCATTCTTCTGGGCATTACCCGGATAGAGCACGGTCCTTACCCCCGCCTGCTCAAGCAGGTCGAGGTCGGCCTGCTTGTCGAGGAAATAGATCGGCAAGGTGGTCGGGTCGAGCTGGTCCGCGATCCGTCGTTCCCGGATGACTATCGCGCAGCGCGTACTGAGCCTCTCAAGGACAGGGATCCACATATTGCCCTGGTAGGCGACGTTCTCGAGCCCGGAGAGGTGCATCACCGCCTTGATGCCGCTCTCCATGATCTCTTCCGCCGTTGGTTCTGCGTAACGATTGATGCCGGGGGCAAGGTTTGCGTACCTGTCCCCCCCCCCGAAGCGCGCGATCGCCCTCATGCATCGAGTGGCGTAACGCTGATCTTCGCGCAGCAAGGCGCCGATGGCCTCGTAGCATGCTTCGAGGCGCCCGCGATCCAGGTCGATCGGACTGGAATTGAGGTAGTCGATAACCGCGCTGCGGGGGGCGTCAATATGCTCCCACGGACCGAAACGGAAGGACAGGTAGTCGTCGATCCGCTCCGGGACAAGCAGCCGGATTCCATCGAACTGTTCCGGCCTGGTGCCGAAGGAGGGGCTGAGAAGGGACAACTGGCCTATTCGATGGACGAATCCATCGGCGATGGGGGCGAGCATCGTCAGCGTCAACTTGGCGCCGCAAACATGCTGGAACTCGTGAACGTCGTCGCTCGATGAGTATGATTGCAACACGAAGCGCCCCGAAGTGCCGATCAGCCGGCTCGCTTCCGAGAACGCGGCGCTTCCGGCGACGCCGAGAACATGGCCGGTAAAGCGGCAGAGGGAGAGGTCGTTGCGGGCGAGACCGAGCAGGGTTGATTCCAGTGCGATGGGCAGCATGCCGTCGACGCCCCCCAAGGCATGGCAGGCGTCGCGCAGCGCTTCGAGATGCCGGGAGGAGGGCAGTATGTCTTCGGGGAATTCGGTGCGCTCGCTTATTCCGAGCCAAAGCGGCATGGTTAGACTGGAGCGATGGCGATCCATCATCTTCTGCGCGATCGATCGCTCCTTCTTGCCCATCCCCATGACCCGCTGCAGCTGGATGTGCATGGTCTGATCGGCCAGTTCGACATTGCCGGCGTTGAGCGCGGCGACCGCCAGCGAGTACTGGTTGTTGATGCTGCGTTTCAGGTCCGGGTGCGCCAGCGTCTGGCGATTCCAGAGCGAAAGATAATCAACCAACCTGTCCGGTGTATTGGTGGCTGCCGCGAGCGCGCGCCACATGACGGTGCGGCGGGATTCGCCGGCTGCGGCGATCAGCGAGCGCCAGCACAAATCCGGTTGCACAGGGAAGGCGATTTCGCCCAGCAGGATGAGCGAATCCAGTCGCATCTGGTCAAGCGCAACGGCCCGCTGGAGGTGCGAAATCGCTGTTTCCCGCTTGCCACGAAGGAACGCGTCCAGTGCGATCCAGTAGTGGCAAAGCAATTCGGTTTCAGGGTTTGCTCCAATGGACGCGGATACGGGTTGTCCATTGCGGATCGCCTGCTTTGCCTTGAACGATTCGACTCTCGGGCAATTCGATGAACCTTCGGCTAGATGAGGAATGATCGTAGTGATGTCCTCGAGGGCAGCCTGCTTGTCGCTGACGAGGAGGGCATCCAGCAGTTTGGAGAGTTCTGCATTCCAGATGCCCCCGGGAGGCGGCGTCATGACGGGAGAGCGGATGCTGAAGGATGCGCTCTGCTCGAAGGAAGCCGGCGCGTCCGCCAGCCTGCGCAGGGTATTGAGCAGGCGCATCAAGGTGCGGGCAATACGACCTGCAATGCGGCGAGTCAAACTGCGTCGTGGGGCAGGATTCTGTGCCAGAAGGGGAGTGACGCGAGGCGGGTCGGATGCCATTGCGGGATTCGGCTCAAGGCTGATTGACGGTATGTGGAAATGGGCAGCGCAGCAATTTCCCGAAGGGCGCACTGGGCGGCGAACGCGTGCCTGGATACCCCTCGGGGTTCGTCTCTATCAACCGGATCTTACGGCTTTCAACGGTGTGACAGCAGAGGATATTTCTTCTTTGAGCTGGGTCGTGCTGATGCCCTGCGTGCGGGAGAGATAGACGACCCGGCAGTGAGGTTCCAGGAAGTCGAAATGGCCCCTCCAGTCCTCGCCGATTCCGAAAACCGAGATTTGCCGCTGGACGACGTCCTCGATCTTCTGTTCCCAGGCGCACTCGGGAATGACCTCGTCCACACAGCGGAGCGCACTGACGATGCGTGCCCGATCCTCGAAGGGCATGGTGCACTTCTTGCTTTTCAGCTGATTGAATTCGTCGGTGGAAACGGCAACGGTAAGGTGATCCCCCAGTGCGCGCAGCCGCTCGAGCAAATTGAGGTGGCCCACATGAAAAAGATCGAATGTTCCGTATGTGATTACCTTGATCATCAGTGAGGCCTCGCCAGTCCAAAGCTGCGAAGCTTGCTTCGCATGGTTTCTATCGCTTCCAGGGTTTGCTTGTCCATGTCAATGATTCCTTCCAGGGCGGAACATACGCGATTGAATCTGGCTTCGTGCCCGGTCTGGAAATAGTCGGGCAGTATCTTCAGGTAGTACCAGCTGAGCTCCCTTGGGTCGCTTGCCACCATGTTCGGCGTGTCGGTAAAGGTTTCGAAATCGGGGGCGGGAGTACGCCAGTCGCCATAGTTCTCGAGAAGATACCTGTCGGCAGGGGATGGGATCTTGAAAGAGGCTCCGAGAAAATCGGTGGACGCAAGCCCGAACTCGGAGTTCCACCAGGTCGATTTTTGCCCCTGATGCCAGATCAGGTCCTTTTCCCTGAAATGGACAAAGACATCGATCATGACGCCATTGGCGTGCTTGAAGCGAAGGACCCGTCCCTTGCTGACGGGGAGCTCCTTGAACCTCCCGGTCGAACGCAGTACCTCGGAGAGGCGGTCGATATCCGTGGTTTCGAACACTCCCACGTCGATATCCTTGTCGTGCCCAAGGATTTTTCCTTCGCGGATGCAGCCAAGCAGGGTGCCGCTTATCAGGAAAATATCGATGCCTTGCGCATCCAGGTCATGCCGCAGGTCAAGCAATGCGGCCCCGGCGAGTCGGGCCCAGTTCTGCTTGGACGCCGGCTTTCCTTGCGGGGGCCGGGGTTGCAGTTTCGAGGCGAGTTCCAGCCTCCGGCAAATGGCATCAAGAGCTTTCTCATACAACTCCAGGTCCCGGGCCGCCATCGAGTAATGGCGCAGGGCGCTGGACAACTGGCCGGGGTCGTGCCTGCATGCGGAGACGAGCCAATCGCCTATCTCGCGGAGCTGGTCCTCCGAAGTGATGCAGCGTCTGATCGCGATGAATTCCTGTTCCTTCAGCGCAAGATTCCCGGCACGGCCGCCGAAATGCGCCATGAGGTTGGACGCAGCGGCTTGAGACTGTCCTGCCCGGCACAATAGTTCCGCCTGCAGCATCACAATGTCGTTGTTGCCCGCATGCGGTGAGTCCGGGTCGATTGTTCCCAGGATCGCCAGCCCTTGTTCATAACGGCCGCGATAGAGGCAGGAAGTACCCCGCCGCAGAGCGATGCGGAAATCATTTCCGCCTATCTGCTCGGCCTGGTCGAGCGCGTCCCGGGCCTGCTCGGGACGACCCTGTTTGAACAGCGCGTCATGCTTGAGAAGGTGGGCATCCAGGAGCAGGGCGTGCGATACATCTCCTCCGCCCTGTTGGAGCAAGGGGGAAAGATGCCCCAGGGCGGTCCCGAAGTCGCCCGCCGACAGCGCAGCTCGCGAGTGCTGCAGCATTCGGGCGGCCTGGACATCCTGCTCGGAGCAAGGAGTACGAGGCAGGCCGCGCCCATCGGAGCGGAATACTCCCCGCAGCGCATCGGTTGCGCGATCCATGGTCCGGCTTAGCTTGGCGATTAGCTGCATGTGACTTCGAAGAGGCGTATTAAGGATTTTGAAGATCGGAGGGATTCAGGGCGGGTATCGGGTGCCCGTCTATTGCTCCCGTTTTTGCTGTTACGCCATGAAGTCGGCGAAATGCCGAAAGATCTGCGACTTTTATGGGCAAATTGGCAAAACTTTCAGAATTATGACATGGCGGCGTAATTGGCGAGTGAATTCTTCTCTTGCCTGGAGGCCGGGCAAGCTCCTGAAGAGTGTCCCGTGCCCGAGGATAACGAAAACGCCATGTTGCCGTCATGTTGTTGACATTTTCCTGCTGTAGGCGCCTGGGACGGGTCGCTCCATCACCCTGCTGGAGGCCGCAGGCGCCCGGGGCGTGCAGCGTCTTGCGGTGAAGTGCCAGCGGGACAAGGACGGGCAGGGGCGACACCTTCTCGGAGCCGTGGGTTCATTGACCCTCGGATGTCATGGAGCGGGGTGTCGTGGGTGCAGGCGGCATCCTGGGCCGGTGCTGTCTAGCATCCAGTGGTGTGCGATGAGGTGGCCCTGCCCGTCCGGGATGGTCGTGCATCTGCCCTGCAGGTCGTTCTGGCGAGACCCGTGCGCCTGGACGCAGTGCGCGGCTGCGTGGCCGATGCGGTGGCCTGTCATCGCGCCAACACGAAGGTGTCATCCAGATACAACGCTACTGCAATGCTCGGCCTCTAGTTTGGGACGTCAATGCCCAAGACGCATGCGTAGTGCTGCTCCCGCGCTTGTGGCAGATCCTTGATGTCTGGAGGCCAGCAGAGTGAATGCGATAGTCAGTGCCGTGCTTGCCAAGCAGAAGACGGTGACCCCGAAGCAGCTTCTGGTTGTCGTGACCGCCGTTGCAACCGCAACGGTCGGGATACTGGCTGTTGTAATGGGGCGGCCAGGAGGGGCGCTGGTGCCGCTGCTATTGCTGCAAGTACTTGTGGTGGCGGTGATGCTGCTGGTGGTGCGGAGAATCTCTCACCGAATGCAGATCGGCTTCTCGGGGCTCGCGACGTCGCTGGCGCAGCAGGAGCCCAGGGTCGTGAGTGGGGACAAGCCGGTGAAGTCGCCGGCCTTCGGTGCAGTCCGGTTCTATGCAAAATCGAATGGCAACAAGCAGTCGGAGTTGGTCAATCAGCTCGTACTCAACCGTTCGCTGGACGGCAGGAACATCCTGGCGTTCCAGGCAACGGGGGGGCGGTGGGATTTCGATGGCATCTGTTCCCTGCTGGAGGGCTTCCGTTCGCCTGCAAAACGTGGAAGCGCCAGGGAGACCGCCAGGCGGTTCGACCGTGAATCCTTGCTGTGGCTTGCGCGCACCCTGTACCGGCAGGATGCGATGGCATCGGATCGGGTCAACGCCATATCGCTGTTTGAGTTGGTGAAGGTGGCTTTTGGCCGCAGTGCCCTGAGTCTGACCGATGCGGAGTGGGTGGCGAGCGCCTTGCTGCAGGAGCGTCGCCCGGACGAGGCGCTGGAGTGGATGGAGAGCTTCGGGCTGACGCCCGAGAACACGCCGAACTATCATCTGCTGCGCGCCAATGCGGCCAATCCGTTCATCCAGGTGGGGGTTGGCGACATCGATGAATGGTCCAGGCATATCAACCAGGGCTATCTGGCCGCCGGCATCTGCGAGCTGGACTTGCTTCCGGGCTCTGCGGCTCCTTTCAACCGCCTGAAAGCAAAGGCGGCGCCTGCCAGTGTCGACGGCCCGCTGGTCAGCATCATCATGCCGGTCTATCGCGCCGGCGCCGGCACCGAGGTCGCGATCCGTTCGGTGCTGGAGCAGACATGGAAGAATCTGGAGTTGATCGTCGTGGACGACGGCAGCCCGCCCGATTACCGCGGCATGCTGGCACGCTGGGCCAAGGAAGATCCGAGGGTCAGGTTGATCCAGTGTGCCTCCAACCGAGGCGCCTATACGGCCAGGAACATAGGCTTGAGCGCCGCGCAAGGCGAATTCGTCACCTGTCATGACGCCGATGACTGGTCGCATCCGCAGAAGATCGAGCTGCAGGCCCGGCACCTGATCGCAAACCCGGGCAAGGTCGCCAATCTCGGCAACTGGCTCAGGGTGGGAGCGGATCTGGAGATCCGGCACCGCAGTCCCGCCCGGGCGCTCGCGCACAAGGCGCTGGTCAGCCTGATGTTCAGGCGTGGCGATGTGGTCGCACGGATCGGTTGCTGGGATTCAGTGAGAAAGATGGGCGATGCCGAATTCCTGTACCGGATGGAGCTGGCTTTCAACCAGAAGATCGAGACGGTACGCGAGGAGCCCTTGACCTTCGCCCTGCACGATCCCGGCAGCCTTTCGGGATCGGACATGCTCCGCGGGTTCATGCACCCGGAACGGCAGATCTACCGTGCACGATACCGGGAATGGCATCAGCGCATTGCCGCCGGCAATGCTTCGGCGTTCTTGCCCATGGATGCCAAATCGCGTCCGTTTCCTGCGCCGGCATCCTTCCTGCCCGGCAGGATGGGCACGGAACGCGAGAAGTTCGATGTGATCTTCGTTTCCGAGCTCGGCTTCACCGGCGGCAATGTCCATTCGCTGATCCACGAGATGGAGATCTGCATACAGGCGGGTCTCAGGGTGGGGCTGGTGCACGTGCGCAACCTGCTGTTCACGCACCTGGCCGTGCGCGACCCCATCCCCGCGTTGACCCGCCTGATCACCAGCGGCAAGGTGACGGAGATCGCGGTCACTACGCCGGCAGTGGCCACCATGGTCATCGTGCGCTGGCCGGCATGCTTCCAGTACACGACGGCGCTGACGCCTGGAATCGAGGCCGAACGCGTGATCATCGTCGCCAACCATCCGCCCTACGAACGCCACCAGGACCGACATTCCTACGAGATGGGCGTGGTCACCCGGAATGTCAGGAATGCATTCGGAGCGGAACCGCAATGGGCACCGCAATCGGCCACGATCCGGCGCATGCTCGCGCCGCAGCTGCCGCATTCGGCGTTGCTCGACGTCGATTGGGTCGGGGTGTTGGCGGAGGAGCCGGCCAGGATCAAGCGACGCCTCGCGCCGGTGGGAACGGTGCCGGTGATCGGTCGGCATTCTCGCGACCATCACCTGAAGTGGCCGGAGAGCCGCGACAAGCTGTTGAAGGTGTATCCATCCGATGGTTCGGTCAAGGTCAGGGTGCTGGGCGGCGTCGATCACGTCATCGCATCCGGGGCGCTCAAGCCGGAGGACATCGCCGATTGGGATGTACACGGCTTCAATGCAGTGACGCCGCTGGAGTTCCTCCAGTCCATCGACTTCTTCGTCTACTACCATCACAAGGACTGGATAGAAGCATTTGGCCGCGTGATCATGGAAGCGATGTTCGCCGGAGCAGTGGTGGTCCTGCCCCCTTCCTTCGAAGCGGTATTCGGCGACGCGGCGATATATGCGGAACCGGAGCAGGTGCAGGCGCTGATCCGCGCCTGCTATGAGGATTGGCCGCGGTTCCAGGCGCAGAGCGAGCGTGGGCTGACCTATGCCTACGAGAACTGCACGCCTTCGGCCTACCGGCGACGCCTGGCCAGGCTCGGTGTGGATGCGTTGCGCCAGGAAGCGCGGGCAGGATTGGCGTGAGCGGCGCCATGGCGATGCAGGCGGCGGTTGTGGAACCAGCCCGGTCCGGGACGGTGGCGCGGCGCCGGTCCACCGCCGAGTACATCCAGGAAATGAAGTGCATCGGCGGCTGGTTGACCCGCTCGGACGCAAGCTGCTTCGTGCAGGTGGATGAGGTGCAGAAGTCCTCGGGCGTCGTGGGTGACCTGGTCGAGATTGGGGTATGGCACGGTCGCGGCGCGATCCTGTTCCATCATCTGCTGCGGGGAGACG
>JBEBSP010000017.1:0-21665 GCA_040394255.1 Agaricicola taiwanensis
GGCGTGTTTAACCCCCTATTCACCATAAATCATCAGGGTTGACGATCAGAGATCGTCTGATCCAGAGCTGACAGCCGATGCCTTATGGCCTCGATCATGGGCAATCAGGGAAGGCGCGGGAGCGCCTTTTGCGTGCGTCCCTGCGGCCGCTCATGGCTGTCCTGTCGGCTTCGACGGCATTGGCCGTGCTCTCCACGGCTCCCATGGCGGCGACCCTGAACTGGGACGGCAGCGAATCGACCGACTGGTTTGACCCCGACAACTGGACGCCGTTCGGCCCGCCGGGGCCGGCGGACAACGCCGTCATCGATGTGGTCACGCCGGTCGTCGTCGACGCGCAGCAGGCTGATATCGTCAATCTGCTCGTGGGCGACTCGCTGGGCGGGGACCTTGTCATCCGCAACGGCGGCGTCGTCGACGGGACCAACGGCGAGATCGGCGTCAATGCCGGCAGCGAGGCCACGGTCACCGTCACGGGCGCGGGATCGCGATGGAACATGGCCGGCTCGGCCTTTGTCGGTCGCGCGGGCACGGGCAGGCTCAACATCGAGGACGGCGCGGAGGTCACCAGCAGTTTCGCGCAGATCGGCGGCACGGATGGAAGCGGCTCCGCCACCGTTTCCGGACAGGCGTCCTGGAACAGCACGGGCACCTTCTATGTCGGGCGGCAGACCACCGGCAGCATCGACATACTGAGCGGCGGAACGCTCACCACCGAGACGCTCTATCTGGGCGATGCGGTCGACGGCGCGGGCAGCATGCGCGTCGACGGGGCGGGGTCCGCCTGGACCTCCGGCGACCCGGCCTTCATCGGCTACAACGGCCAGGGCCGGCTCGATATCACCGATGGCGGCGTCGTCTCCATCTACAGCGTCGAGATCGGCAGCCAGGCCGGATCGTCCGGCGGGCTGACGGTGAGCGGCGCCGACTCGCAGTTCAACGTCACCGATGCGATTTTCCTCGGCAACTACGGCAATGGCTCGATGTCGGTCACGGCCGGCGCGTCGGTGTCGAGCGATTATGGCTCGATCGGCACGCGCGGCGTATCCGACAGCTTTGCCGAGGTGCTGGGAGCAGGATCGGTCTGGACCAACACCGGCTACATGTTCATCGGCAATCTGGCGACCGGTGAGCTGTTGATCGCCGATGGCGGCCGAGTGGAAAGCACCTTCGGCACCATCGGCCACATCGGTCCGGGCGGAAGCGGAGCGGGCGACGGCAAGGTGACCGTCACCGGCGCGGGCTCGTCCTTCGCGCTGTCCACGTCCCTCGATGTCGGCGACGGCTACAACGGCGAACTGACCATCGCCAACGGCGGCGAGGTCAGCGTCGGCGGAGCGCGGCAGGTGCGGATCGGCACGCAGGCCGGCTCGACCGGCATCCTCAACATCGGCGCGGCGGAAGGCGATGCGGCCCAGGCTTCGGGCACGCTGGACGCAAACCAGGTGATCTTCGGCGCGGGCGCGGGCACATTGGTCTTCAACCACACCGACCAGGACTATGCCTTCGACGCGGCCGTATCGGGCAACGGCAGCATCAGGCTGCGCTCCGGCGTGACGCGCTTCACGGCCTCCAGCGGCTTCACCGGAACCACCGACATCACCAACAGCACATTGATTGTTGATGGCAGCCTGCTGGCTTCCGCGGTTACGGTCGGGGCCGGCGGGCGGCTGGGCGGCACGGGTTATGCCGACACCGTCATCGTCTCGTCCGGCGGCGCGCTTGCGCCGGGAAATTCCATCGGCACGCTCGTCGTTGACGACATCACCTTCGATCCTGGCTCCACCTATGACGTCGAGATCGACACCGCCGGCAACAGCGATCTCGTCATTGCCTCCGACATCGCCCAGATCAACGGCGGCACCGTCCGGGTCGATGCCGCGCCCGGAGCCTACGCGGCGGGCATGCACTACACCATCGTGACGGCGATGACCGCGCGAAACGGCGCCTTCGACGCCGTCACGTCCAACCTGGCCTTCCTGACGCCCGAACTCAGCTACGATCCGAACAATGTTTTCCTCACACTGATGCGCAACGACGTCGGCTTTGCCCAGATCGCCATGACGCCCAACCAGGCGGCGGCGGGCGCGGGCATGGAATCGCTCGGCATGGGACATCCCATCCACGATGCCGTGCTCAATCTCACGACCGGGGATGCGCGGAACGCCTTCGACCAGCTTTCCGGCGAGGTTCATGCCACGCTCAAGGGCGCACTGGTCGAGGGAACGCGGGCGACCCGCTCCCTGATCGGCGACCGGTTGCGCCAGACCTTCGCTACGGTGTCGGTGCTGGATGGCCGTGCGGCGGATGCTCCGGACGCGGAGATGCCGGCCCGGTCATACGGGATCACCTTCTGGGGAACCGGTTTCGGCGCGCGCAGGCACGCGGAAGGCGGCCGCAGCGGCGCGGCTGACGCCAATGGCCATACCGCGGGCTTCCTGCTGGGCGCGGACGCCATGGTGGCCGAGCAGCTGCGAGCGGGTCTGGCGGGCGGCTACAGCGACGGAGGCGACAGGGTCGCGGGCCGGGCCTCGTCGAGCAGGACGGACAGCTATCACATCCTCGGCTATGGCGGCGGCCGCGTCGGCGGCTGGAGCCTCAGCGTCGGCGTCGAGCACATCTGGCACGATGTCGATGCAACGCGCACCCTGGCCTTCCCCGGTCTGTCGGAAACGCTGACATCGCATTACAGCGCACGCACGGCGCAGGTCTTCGCGGAAGCTGGACGCCCGATGGCCTTGGGCCGCGCCATGGTGGAGCCCCATGCGGACGTCGCCTTCGTGCGCCATGCTCGGGACGGCTTCACCGAGCGCGGCGGGTCGGCGGCGCTGACCGCCTTCGATGATGTCTCGACGACGCTGTTCTCCTCGCTCGGCGTCCGGACATCGCTGCCGTTCGATTTGGGGCCGGGCAGGAGCCTCACGCTTTCCGGAGGCGCGGCGTGGCGTCATGCCGCCGGTGACATCGCCCCGCTGTCGACCCTGTCCTTCGCGGGCGGATCGCCCTTCACGGTTGGAGGCGCGCCGATCGCCCGGCATGCCCTCGCACTGGAGACGGGCCTCACGCTCAACCTCAGCGCCGGCGCCACGATCGGCATCGGTTACGCGGGCCAGATCGCGGAACACTCCCGCGAACATGCCGCGCGCGGGCATTTCGCCTTGCAGTTCTGAGATTGCAGCATTTCGCGGCTGATTTTGGCGCTCGCGCTTGCCGCTGGGATTGTGCTAGGCGCTGTCGCCATGACCGTACATCCCATCACCGTCCGTTTTGCCCCTTCGCCCACGGGCCACATCCATCTCGGCAATGTGCGCACGGCGCTGCTCAACTGGTGCCTCGCGAAACGGGCCGGGGGGAGCTTCATCCTGCGCTTCGACGATACCGATCTGGAGCGCTCGCGGGCCGAATACGCGGCCTCGATCGCCGATGATCTGGCCTGGCTCGGGATGACGCCCGATGTCACGGTCCGCCAGTCCGAGCGCTCACTGCTCTACGGTGCGGCGGCGGCCGTGCTGAAAACGGCGGGACGCTTGTATCCGGCCTACGAGACCGAAGAGGAACTGGACAGGAAGCGCCGCCTGGCGCGCGCCTCCGGGCGTCCGCCGGTCTACGACCGCGCCGCTCTCACGCTGACGGCGGAGGATCGCGCCCGGCTGGAGGCGGAAGGCCGCAAGCCGCACTGGCGCTTCCTGCTCGACCGCAAGGTGGTGGCCTGGGACGATCTGGTGCGCGGGGCCCAATCCATCGACGCCGCGAGCCTGTCCGACCCGGTGCTGATCCGCGAGGACGGCACGCCGCTCTACACCTTCACCAGTGTGGTCGACGACGCCGATCTCGGCGTGACGCACATCGTGCGCGGCGAGGATCACGTCACCAACACCGCCGTCCAGATCCAGATATTCGAGGCGCTGGGCTCCGACGCGCCCGTCTTTGCCCATCACAACCTGCTCATCGCGGCCTCCGGCGCGGGCCTGTCCAAGCGTGAGGGCTCCATGTCGGTCGCTTCCCTGCGCGAGGCGGGCATCGAGCCGCAGGCGCTGGCCGCCTATGCCACGCTCCTGGGGTCGTCGGAAGCCGTCAGGCCGATCCGCGATCTCGATGAACTGGCCGGCATGGTCGATCTCTCACGGCTCTCCCGCGCGCCCTCGCATGTGGACGACGCCGAACTGCGCGGCCTCAACACCAAGATTGTGCATGGCCTGCCGTTCAGCGCCGTGGCCGGACGGCTCGAAGCGCTGGGCGTGGGCGGCGGAGAGGCCTTCTGGCTGGCGGTGCAGCCCAACCTCGCCGTCGTGGCGGAGGCCGCCGGCTGGTGGCGCATCGCCACCGCCGACATCGCGCCTCGACCGGTCGGGGAAGACGACGTTGATCTGATCCGCCGCGCGCTCGACCATCTTCCGGCCGAACCATGGGATGGTGAAACCTGGGGTGGATGGACCCGGCAACTGGCCTCCGTCACGGGACGCAAGGGCAGGGCGCTGTTCCACCCCCTGCGGCTTGCCCTCACGGGGCAGGACAGCGGCCCGGACATGAAGGCTTTCCTGCCGTTCATCGGGCGCGAGCAGGCGGCGGTGCGTCTGGCGGCAAGCGGCGGTCCGTGCGGCTGAAGCTGCGGCTCGCGGCGGCTTTTATGGTCTCTGCTTCGGCGCCGACATCTCGCGCGCGCGGTTCTCGTCGATGATGATGTCGCCTTGCCGGATGGTCGGATCTTCCGTTCCGGACAGCGCCTGCGCCCAGGTCTGGTTGGCGGGCTTGCAGGAGCAGTCCTTCACGTATTCCTTCTGATATCTGAAGGCATTTTCCAGGCTGGTGTAGTCCTGCGCGTTCATGTTCGCGGCCTGGGTCATGTCCCCGCCGGGATTGGGATAGGTGAAGAGCTGCGCGGGGGTGCCGGGGCAGGTCTTCTGGCACATGGCCTCGTCCTGCGCGAACCGCGACGGATGCGCCGCATAGCTGATCGGAAAGAAGAATCCGTCGCACATCCGGACGCAAACCGTTCTGAACGTTGAGCTGCTCGGTTGAACTTCGGGGGGCAACTGCGGTTCGATGATCTCTTCCTGCGCACCGCCGCCAAACAGAAGGCCGAATATGCCGCCACGCCTTTGAGGCTGCTGCTGGGGTGCGTTGGCGTACTGCGGACCGCAGCGGTTCTGCCCGAGGGCCGCGAGAAGTTGCCGGCGGCGGCCTTCGCGGTTGGGATCGCCGGCGCGGGCGCGCTGCAATTCCAGCATCAGCCGATCCAGGTTCCCGCGTTGCTGTTCGATGCGGGAATCGACTTCGCGGCATTGCGGCGAGGGAGCGGGGCCGAACAGGAACACGCGCCCGCAGCCGAGACTGCGGCTGTAGGCGATCGACCGGTCGAGCTCATATCTTTGCCGCGCGATCGATTCTTCCGTGCGGCGCGATTGCTGGGGAGAAATCCCCTGCTGGTCGAGAGCGGCCAGCTGGCCTTCAAGCTGAAGACAAGCCTGCGAAACCTGCGCGGTCACGCTTCCCGCGGAGAGAAGCACCGCGCACATTCCGATTGCCAGAGACCGCATGTTGAACCGCATGAACCGCCACTTTGATGTCGTCGCCATCATATTGTGGCGCGTCATGCGGGGCAATTCGGGCTGAACTGTGAAGCGCCGATTCTGCAACGCTTCACAGATTTGTCAGGCTCGGCCGGAAACGCTCTTGGCCAGCTTGTCGAGCATGCGCTCCAACAGGAGCTTCTCGCCTTCGTCGAAGCCATTCCACAAGGAGCGCGAGAAGGCACGGCATTCCGGCCCGACCTTCGCAACCAGCGTGTGGCCGGTGTCGGTGAGCGAAAGAAGTGATTCGCGCAGATCATTGCGATTCGGCTTGCGCGCAATGAAACGCCGCCGCTCGAGATCTGCGACTGCACGACTGACCTTGGTCTTGTGCATATCGGTTACTTCACCGATCGTCTTCGCGGTGGTTACGTTCAATTCCGAAAGAATGGAAAGGATGCGCCATTCCGCAAGACCAATGTCGTGCGACCGGAGACAATTGCGCTCCGCCTCACGCACGACCCGCATGGCGATAACGCCAAGCCTGTCAGGGAAATACTCGGCCAACGGCAGTTCAATTGCGCCATTGTCATTCACTGGATGCGCGGCACGCACCATTGGTACGGCCAAAGACCGTTCACGATACACCATATCACTTGCCCCCAAGTGTGTCGTCCGTAGATACCGCTAACATGAGGTTAGCCACGGAAACTGTAGTTATCGATTAAAGGATCATTAGCTAAGTTGCAACCATCGAAGGTAATTTGAGACTAATTATCGCTAAGTTTTACGGTAAACAATGCAACCTATTATTGCATTCCCGATAGCGCTTGACGCCGGATAGGCTCCCGCCGCATTGTCCGCGCCATGACGGACGGAACGAACATTCGCACGAACATCATTTGCGGCTAGCGATACCGCTGGCCGTGGCCGTCTTTTCCTGAAAATTCAGCGAAATGCGAGTGCCCCGGCCGGATGGCAGGCGACGGGGTGGATCATGGCTTTGAAGCTCTACAATACTTTGACGAAGACCAAGGACGATCTGACCCCGATCGATCCCGGCAACGTGCGCATGTATGTCTGCGGTCCGACGGTCTACGGTCGCGCCCACATCGGAAACGCGCGCCCGGTCATTGTCTTCGATCTTCTGTTCCGTCTGCTGCGGCATGAGTATGGCGCGGCGAACGTGACCTATGTCCGCAACCTCACCGACGTCGACGACAAGATAAACGCCCGCGCGGCGGAGCGGGGGATCTCGATCCGCACCCTGACCGAGGAGACGGCGGAGCTGTTCCGGCAGGATGTGGCGGCGCTCGGCTGCCTGCCGCCCACGGTCGAGCCGCGCGCAACGGAACACATCGGCGAGATGAGGATGCTGATCGAGCGGCTGGTGGCGCGTGGCGTCGCCTATGTCGCCGAGGATCACGTGCTGTTCTCGGTCACGGCGATGGAGCAATTGCCCCGTGCGCCCAAATACGGATCGCTGGCGCGCCGCTCGCTGGACGAGATGCTGGCGGGCGCCCGGGTCGATGTGGCGCCCTACAAGCGTGACCCCATGGACTTCGTGCTGTGGAAGCCCTCGCACGACGATGCGCCTGGTTGGCCGAGCCCTTGCGGGATCGGCGTGCCGGGCCGTCCGGGATGGCACATCGAATGCTCGGCGATGGCCTGGAAGCATCTGGTCGATGCTTTTGTGGGCAAGATCACCTGCGATGCCGCTGACGCGAATACTTTTGATATTCATGGCGGCGGAATAGACCTCGTGTTTCCCCATCATGAGAACGAGATCGCGCAGTCCTGCTGCGCCTTCGACAGCGCACGCATGGCGCAGGTGTGGATGCACAACGGCTTCCTTCAGGTCGAAGGCGAGAAGATGTCCAAGTCTCTGGGCAATTTCATTACCATCGGCGACATTCTGGCCGACTGGCCGGGAGATGTCGTGCGCCTCGCCATGCTGCAGACCCATTACCGCCAGCCGATCAACTGGACGGTCAAGGGGCTGGAGGAAGCGGAGCGGATGCTGTCGGCCTGGTTCGACGCCGCCTCGGACGAGGTTGAGCCGCGCCCGGCTCCCGCCGTCGTCGAGGCGCTGTCGGACGATCTCAACACGCCGAAAGCGATCGCGGAGCTCCACGCCCTGAAATCCCGCGCGGGCCACAAGGCGCTGGGCGGCAGTCTCGCCTTCTTAGGGTTTCGTCCGCAGGAACTCGCCGACTGGCAGCGGAAGCAGACGCGGACGCTGGCCATCGCCGTGGAGGATATCGACCGTATGATCGCCGAACGTCTCGCGGCGCGCCGTGAGAGGAATTTCGCCGAAGCCGACCGCATACGTGACACCCTCGCGGCGCAGGGCGTCGTGCTGAAGGACGGACCGGACGGCACGACCTGGGAGGCGGCGCGCTAGCGCCGGTACCCATGGCTCCGCCACTTCTCATTCTCCAGAACATCGCGCTGACCTTCGGCGGCACGCCGTTGCTGACCGAGGCCGACCTCAGCGTTGGCGAGGGCGAGCGCGTCGCGCTCGTGGGCCGCAACGGCTCCGGCAAGTCGACCCTGCTGAAGATCGCCGCCGGTCTCGTCGAGGCCGATAACGGTGAACGCACCGCGCGCAACGGCGCCACCATCCGCTATCTGCCGCAGGAGCCCGATCTCACGGGTTTCGCCACCACGCTCGCTTATGTCGAGGCGGGCCTCGGACCGGGCGATGCGGAGTATCGCGCGCTCTATCTTCTCAACGAGCTCGGCCTCACCGGCGAGGAAAACCCGGCATCCCTGTCGGGCGGCGAGATTCGCCGCGCGGCGCTGGCCCGCGTGCTGGCGCCGGAGCCGGATGTGCTGCTGCTGGACGAGCCCACCAACCATCTCGACCTGCCGGCCATCGCCTGGCTGGAAAGCGAGCTGGCCAGCCTGAAATCCGCGCTGGTGCTCATCAGCCATGACCGCCGCTTCCTGGAAACGCTGTCGAAGGCCACCGTCTGGCTCGATCGCGGCCGCACGCGCCGCACCGATCGTGGCTTCGCCCATTTCGAAGGCTGGCGCGACGCGCTGCTGGAGGAGGAGGAGCGCGACCGCCACAAGCTCGACCGCAAGATCGCCGACGAGGAACACTGGATGCGCTATGGCGTGACCGCGCGCCGCAAGCGTAACGTCCGCCGGGTGGATGAACTGGCCGCCCTGCGCCAGCAGCGCCGCGATACCCGCCGCGTGACGGGCACGGTCACCATGACGGTGACGGAGGCCGAGAAGGTTTCCGGCAAGCTGGTGATCGAGGCCATCGACGTCAACAAAGCCTATGGCGAGCGCCCCATCGTGGCGGGCTTCTCCAGCCGCATCGCGCGCGGCGACCGCATCGGCTTCGTCGGCCCCAACGGCGCCGGCAAGACCACGCTGCTCAGTTTGTTGACCGGAGCGCTGAAGCCCGACAGCGGCACCGTCCGCCTCGGCGCCAACCTTGAGATGGTCACGCTCGACCAGCGCCGGGAGGCGCTCGATCCGGAAGCCACACTCTCGGACACCCTGACCGGTGGGCGCGGCGACCTCGTCCATGTCGGCAGCCAGACCAAGCACGTCATCGGCTACATGAAGGACTTCCTCTTCACGCCGGAGCAGGCGCGCACGCCGGTGCGCGTGCTGTCGGGCGGCGAGCGCGGGCGGCTGATGTTGGCTCGCGCGCTGGCCAAACCCTCGAACCTGCTGGTGCTCGATGAGCCGACCAACGATCTCGATCTGGAGACGCTGGATTTGCTGGAGGAGATGCTGGCCGACTATCCCGGCACGGTCATGCTGGTCAGCCATGACCGTGATTTCATCGACCGGGTGGTGACTTCGGTCATCGTCTCGGAAGGCGAGGGGCGTTGGGTGGAATACGCCGGCGGCTATTCCGACATGCTCGTCCAGCGCGGCGAGGGCATCGCGGCCCGGAAGGCCGCCGCCGCCACGAAGGTCGAACAGTCCGAACCGCGGCCACGGGCCAAGGCGCCGAAGCCGAAGGGAAAGCTGTCCTTCGAGGAACAGCATGCCCTGAAAACCCTGCCCAAGCGCATGTCGACCCTGGAAGCGGACATCGCGAAGCTGGAAGGGACGCTCGCCGATCCGCAGCTTTTCGCCCGCGATCCGGCGGCGTTCAATCGCGCGGCCGAGGCCGCCGCCAAGGCGCGCGACGAGCTCGCGCAGGCGGAAGACCAATGGCTGACGCTTGAAGTCAAGCGCGAGGAACTGGGACTATGACCCGCGAACGACTCACCCTTTTCGACACCACCTTGCGCGACGGCGCACAGACCGCCGGGGTTGATTTCGCCCTGGAGGACAAGCTCGCCATCGCCCGTATGCTGGATGGCATCGGCATCGACTACATCGAGGCGGGCTATCCGGGCGCGAACCCCACGGACACCGCCTTCTTCGCGCAAAAGCGCGATCTCAAGGCCCGCGTCACCGCCTTCGGCATGACCAGGCGGGCCGGGCGTTCGGCCTCCAACGACCCCGGCCTCAACGCCGTTCTGGGGGCCGCCGCCGACGCCTTCTGCTTCGTCGCCAAGACCTGGGACTATCACGTCGAGGTGGCGCTGGGCGTGTCGCTGGAGGACAACCTGGAAGCCATCCGCGACACCGTGCGCGCCGCCAGGGCGAAGGGCGAGGCGCTGATCGACTGCGAGCATTTCTTCGACGGCTTCAAGGCCAATCCCGGCTACGCCCTTTCCTGCGCGAAAGCCGCCTACGACGAGGGCGCGCGCTGGGTGGTGCTGTGCGACACCAACGGCGGAACGCTGCCGCATGAGATCGAGGCCATCGTCGCCCGCGTGGCGGAGGTCGTTCCCGGGACGCATCTCGGCATCCATCCGCACGACGACACCGGCCACGGCGTCGCCAACGCTCTGGCGGCGGTTCGGGCGGGCGTGCGGCAGATCCAGGGCACGCTCAACGGCCTCGGCGAGCGCTGCGGCAACGCCAACCTCGTGTCGCTGATCCCGACCCTGAAGCTCAAGCCGGAATTCGCCGAGCGCTTCGAGATCGGCGTCACCGACGAGGGCCTTGCCCAGATCACCCATGTGAGCCGGACGCTGGACGAGATTCTCAACCGCCAGCCCAACCGCCACGCGCCCTATGTCGGCACCAATGCCTTCGCCCACAAGGGCGGCATCCACGCCAGCGCCGTGGCGAAGGACCCGCGCACCTACGAGCACGTGGCGCCCGAGACGGTCGGCAACGCACGCAAGCTGCTGGTGTCCGATCAGGCCGGAAAATCCAACGTGGTGGCCGAACTCGCCCGCATCGGCATCGCGGTCGACCCGAAGGACCCGCGCATCAACCGCCTGCTGGACGAGGTGAAGCAGCGCCAGGCCAAGGGCTGGGCCTTCGAGGGCGCGGAAGCCTCCTTCGAACTGCTGGCGCGGCGCATGCTGGGCGGGGTGCCGAAGTTCTTCGACGTGGAGAGCTTCCGCGTCGGCGTCGAACGGCGGCACAATGCCTTCGGAGAGCTGGTGACGGTCTCCGAAGCCGTGGTGAAGGTCTCCGTCGACGGCGGGGTGCTGATGTCGGTGGCGGAAGGCAACGGTCCGGTCAACGCCCTCGACCTCGCATTGCGCAAGGACCTCGGCAAATACCAGCCCTACATCGAGGACCTGCGGCTGACCGATTTCCGCGTCCGCATCCTCGACGGCGGCACCGGGGCGGTGACGCGCGTGGCCATCGAATCCACCGATGGCGAGGGCCATGTCTGGAGCACAGTGGGGGTCTCGTCCAACATCATCGACGCCTCCTTCCAGGCGCTCGAGGATTCCATCATTTACAAGCTGCTGAGGTCGGGTGCTCCTGCGCCCTGATGCACCGCCGCCATCCATAAAACTTCCATCAAGGTGGAACTTTCGAGCACTTTCCGCATTGAGGGGAGCCGGCCCGGATGTTGCCTTGATCAGCCGTCTTAACTGTTGGTATCCGCACGCATCACTTTGAAGGGGGCCTTCCTTGCGTCGTCGTGAATTGCTTCTTGCAGGTCTTTCAGTGCCGTTCCTGGCATCCCTGCCCGAGATATTCGGGCCAACAGCCGCGCTGGCGCAGGGGGATGGCACGCCCTTCGACGCCTCCAGCGTGCGCGAGGCCGCGAAGGCCCTCGCGCAGAAGCCGTTCAAGGCGCAGGACGTGAAGCTGCCCGAGGGCTACGCGGAGATGAACTACGATCTCTACCGCGACATCCGCTTCGCGCCGGACAAGGCCCTGTGGCGCGAGGATGGCCTGCCGTTCCAGGTCCAGCTCTTCCACCGCGGCTTCCTGTTCAAGAACCGCGTCGACCTTTACATCGTCGATGAGGGCAAGGCGCGCCACGTCGACTACAGTCCGAACCTCTTCACCTTCGGCAAGGCGGCCAGGCCCGGCGACGGCGACCTCGGCTTCGCGGGCTTCCGCCTGCACGCGCCCATGAATCGCCCCGACTATTACGACGAGGTCTGCGCCTTCCTCGGCGCCAGCTATTTCCGCGCGGTGGCCAAGAACCAGGTCTACGGCCTGTCCGCGCGCGGCCTCTCGCTCAAGACCGGTGATGGCGGCGGCGAGGAGTTTCCGTCGTTCACCGCCTTCTGGCTGGAGCGCCCGCGTTCCGGCACGAACTCCATCGTCGTGCATGCCCTGCTGGACAGCGAGAGCGCGGCGGCGGCCTTCCGCTTCACCATCCGTCCGGGCGACGCCACCGTCTTCGACGTGGAGATGACGCTTTATCCCCGCGCGGAGCTGACCCAGGCCGGCATCGCGACGCTCACCTCCATGTTTTATTTCGACGCCAACGACCGTGCCGGCATCGATGATTTCCGCCCCGGCGTCCACGACAACGACGGGCTTGCCATGTGGACCGGGCGGGGCGAGCAGCTCTGGCGGCCGCTCAACAATCCGCGCGACCTCCAGATCAGCGTGTTGTCCGATGTCAATCCGCGCGGCTTCGGGCTGATGCAGCGCCAGCGCAACTTCCACGACTTCGAGGACATGGAGGCGCGCTACGAGAAACGCCCGAGCCTCTGGATCGAGCCGATCGGCGACTGGGGCGAGGGCTCGGTGCATCTCGTCGAGATCCCGACCGCCGACGAGGTCAACGACAACATCGTCACCTTCTGGCGACCGAAGGAGCCGCTCAAGGCCAAGGGCGAATACCGCTACACCTATCGCATGCACTGGGGCGTCGAGAATCCGTGGAAGACCGGGCTCGCCACATGGCGCGTCGCGCGCAGCGGCAAGAGCCTGCGCTTCGCCAACAGCCGCGTCTTCGTGCTGGAAGCCGCCGGCGACCTGTTCAAGGACATGGCTCCGGACGCCAAGGTGCAGGCCACGGTCACCTCCAACAGGGGGCGGATCGAGAATGTGGTCACCCAGCCCAACCCGGAAACCGGCGGCTGGCGTCTGAGCTTCAATCTTGCGCTCGACGGCAATGATCCGACGGAGCTGCGTGCCTATCTGACAGATGGCACGAAGAACATCTCCGAGACCTGGATCTATCGGTGGACCGTGTGATGCTGCCGGAACACGCCGGCATGGATCAAGACACGGTGCCGGCCATGGCTCCGGCATTGCCGGCGGAGACGCCGATGGTCATGCCGGTGCAGTCGCTGTGGCGTGCTCCCGCGTCCGGTCGCCGTCCCGAAACCTCGCCGCGCGGCATGTTCCTGCGCCGGCTGCTCGTCATCGGCGGCGCGGCGGTCATGACGCTCGCCGCCGCCAACGAGATGTACCGCGTGCTCAACGTGGCGGGGCTGACGATCATGGAAATGGCCGTCCTGGCCCTTTTCGTGGCGCTGTTCGCCTGGATCGCCTTTTCCTTCATCAGCTCGGCGGCGGGCTTCGTCTCGCTGCTGTTCCGGGGAGGCAGGAGCCTCGGCGTTGATCCGCGCAAGCCCTTGCCGGATCTGACGAGCCGAACGGCCATCCTCGCGCCGGTCTACAACGAATCCACCGCGCGGGTGATGTCCGGCCTGCAGGCGATTTATGAATCCATCGAGGCCGCCGGCCGGATCGATCATTTTGACCTGTTCATCCTGAGTGACACCACCGACGCCGACGCCTGGATCGCGGAGGAGGCGGCCTTCCTCGCCCTGCGCGAGCGCACCGGCGGGCATGCCCGCATCTTCTATCGCCGGCGACCGAAGAACACCGAGCGCAAGGCCGGCAACATCGCCGACTGGGTCCGCCGCTTCGGCGCGGGCTATCCGCAGATGCTGGTGCTGGACGCCGACAGCGTCATGAGCGGCGACACCATCGTGCGCATGGCCGCCGCCATGGAGGCCAACCCCGGCGTCGGGCTGGTCCAGACCCTGCCGATCATCGTCAACGGATCGAGTCTGTTCGCCCGCATGCAGCAGTTCGCGGGCCGGGTCTACGGCCCCATGATCGCCCACGGCATCGCCTGGTGGCACGGCTCGGAAAGCAACTACTGGGGCCACAACGCGATCATCCGCACGCGCGCCTTCGCCGAGCAGGCGGGCCTGCCGCATCTGGCGGGCCGCAAGCCCTTCGGCGGCCACATCATGAGCCACGATTTCGTCGAGGCCGCCCTGATGCGGCGCGGCGGCTGGGCGATCCACATGATCCCGGCGCTGTCGGGCTCTTACGAGGAAAGCCCGCCGTCGCTGACCGACCTCGCCATCCGCGACCGGCGCTGGTGCCAGGGCAACCTCCAGCACGCGGCGGTGCTGCCGGCGCGCGGCCTCAGCTGGATCAGCCGTCTGCATCTCCTGACCGGCATCGGCTCCTACATCACCGCGCCCCTGTGGCTGGTCTTCATTCTCACCGGCGTCGCCATCTCCCTGCAGGCGCAGTTCGTGCGGCCGGAGTATTTCACCTCGGAATTCTCGCTGTTCCCGCAGTGGCCGGCGCAGGACCCGGTGCGCGCCATCTGGGTTTTCGCCATCACCATGTCGGTGCTGTTCATCCCGAAGATCCTGAGCTACCTCGCGCTCCTGACCCGGAGCGCGGACCGGCGCGGCATCGGCGGGGCGCTACGCGGCTTCATCAGCATGGTGCTGGAATCCGTCATCGCGGGCCTGCTGGCGCCGGTGACCATGCTCACGCAATCCATGGCGGTCGTTGCCATCCTCATGGGGCATGACTCGGGCTGGAACCCGCAGCGCCGCGACGATGGCAGCCTGCCTTTCGGCGAACTGGTGCGGCGCTTCGGGCCGCACACGCTGTTCGGGCTGATGCTGGCGGCGGCGGCCTATGCGGTCTCGGTCTCGCTGTTCCTGTGGATGTCGCCGGTGCTGATCGGCCTCGTGCTGGCGATCCCGCTCGCCGCCATGACGGGCAGCCGCACGCTCGGGCTCGGCCTGAGGAAGCTCGGCCTGCTGCGCATTCCCGAGGAACACGCGACCCCGCCGGAACTCGCCCGCGCCGGCGAGCTTTACCACCAACTGGCGGCGGAAGGCGACGAGCCCGGCGACGGTTTCCAGCGGCTGGCCTCCGATCCGGCTCTGTGCGCGGCGCACCGCGCCATGCTGCCGCCGCCGCGCCGGCGGGGCGAGCCGATCGATCCGAACCTTCTGGTCGGACTGGTCAAGCTGGAGGAGGCAACCTCTCTGGCGGACGCGGAACGCGATCTCACCCCGCGCGAGAAGGCGGCGGTGCTGGGCGATCGTCGCGGGCTGGACCGTCTGGCGGCGCTGTCCGCCTGAGGCGGATCAGGCCGGCTCGGTCGGTATCACCGGTTGCCGGTCGGCCGCTCTTGCGTTGCGGGCAAGCCAGAGCGCGGCGGTAAGGCCGATCAGCAGGAAGGCGCAGATCATCCCCACCACGCCCCACCAGCCGAAGTGGCTCCAGAACACCCCGCCGAGCGTGCCGATCACGCTCGACCCGAGATAATAGGCGAACAGATACAGCGACGACGCCTGCGCCTTGGCGTGCTGAGCATTGGCTCCGATCCAACTGCTGGCGATGGAATGAGCGCCGAAGAAGCCGAAGGTCATCACCGCCATCCCGGCGATGATGACGGGCAGCATGGAAATGAGGGTGATGAGGATGCCCGCGAGCATCAGCGAAACCGAAAGACACAACATCGGGCCGCGCCCGATCCGGCTGCCGAGGTCGCCGATATAGGCCGAGGAGAAGACGCCGATGAGATAGACACCGAAGACGAAGCTGACCTCGGTCTGGTTGAGGGAGAAGGGCGGGGCCATCAGTCGATAGCCGATGTAGTTGTAGAGGCAAACGAAGCAGCCGAGCAGGAGGAAGCCCAGCAGGAACAGCGCCCGCAGCCGCGCGTTGCCGAGATGGCTGGCAAACGACCGGACCAGCGCTTTCGGGGAAGGCGCGCTGCGCCGGAAGTGGCGCGACGGCGGCAGGGTCTGCCAGAGCACCAGCGCGCAGATGATGCCGAGGATGCCGACCGACATGAGGCCCGTGCGCCAGGAGGCCAGGTCCGCCACGATGCCGACGATCGCGCGGCCACTGAGCCCGCCGAGACCGCTGCCGCTGATGAACAGCCCCATGGCCAGCCCGACGGATTTCGGATGCATCTCCTCGGCCACATAGGCCATGGCCACGGCGGGCATGCCGCTGAAGGCGATGCCGCAGAGGGCGCGCAGGATGACGAGATCCTGCCAGTCGCGCACGAGGGCGCAGGCCGTCATCAGCAGCGAGGAGGCCAGGAGGGACATCACCATGATCGGCTTGCGGCCGATGATTTCAGACACCGAGCTGGCGACCAGCATGGCGAAGGCGAGAAGGCCGGTGGTGGCGGACAGCGCAAGGCTGGCGGTGGCCGGGCTGATGCCGAATTCCTGGCTGAACACCGGCATGAGCGGCTGTACGCAATAGACCAGGGCGAAGGTCGAGAACCCGGCGGAAAACAGCGCGAGATTGGTCAGATGGAATTGCCGCGTCCCACGTGTGATGAGTGTGGCGCCTTCGGGAGCAACGGCATACCCGCTCTCTGCCGCTGGAACGGCGCGAGCTGACTGCTTGTCCATCTGTTTCGATTCCGCTGCGCAAGAAAAACGTGTAATAGTAGACAGTATACAGTCAAGCAAGAAGATTCCAGCGGTTGGTCTTAAGGCGGCAGTCCCGTTGGCGGATGTGGCGCGCGATGCGAGTGGCCCCGACGCGGCCGCCCAGCCGCAACGGAAAACGGGAGCCTCCATGGGAAGCCCCCGTTTTTCAATGGCCGGCGCATCGCGCGAGGCGATGGCTGGCTGCCCTCACATGTTCCTGATGATCTGCGGTTCCGCGCCTTCCGGCTCCAGTTCCGGGTTCAGCTCCACTCTGGCCGCCGTCTTCTCCAGGAGCGGCAGGATTTCCTCAACCGTATCGGCGACGAGATAGCCGATCGGCAGGTCCTGGCGGATGAACATTTGCCTGCGCATGTGCTCGAACAGCGTCAGCAGTGGCGACCAGAAGTCGGCGAAATTGGCAAGCAGGATCGGCTTGGCATGCTGGCCGAGCTGCGACCATGTCAGCTGCTCCACCAGTTCCTCCAGCGTGCCGATGCCGCCCGGCAGCGCGACGAAGGCGTCGGCTTCCTCGAACATCATGCGCTTGCGCTGGTGCATGTCGTCGGTGACCACATGGTCCTGCACGGAGCGCAGCATGGATTCCCGCTCCACGAGAAAACGCGGGATGATGCCCTTCACCTTGCCGCCGTGGTCGAGCACGCCGCGGGCGACGGTGCCCATCAGTCCGAGCCCGCCTCCGCCATAGACGAGACGCACGTCGTTTTCGGCCAGCGTGCGGCCGAAGGCATAGGCGGTTTCAACATATCGGGGATCGGCGCCGGGACTGGAGCCGCAATAGACGCAGACGGACTTGATATTACGCATGATGCTTTCCTCTTGTTCTTGGACGGCGCCCTCCGCATTGAGGGCGTCGCCGAGACTCGCTACAACTTATGGACTATGCGCCCCAAATCTAAACGCGGATACTACGTCCGCGTGCAATTGAGCCTCTTCCATTGTACAGGAATAAGCTAATGGATGCTGGCGGCGGTTTTGCGACGTCGGCTGAAAAAGTCGCCAGAGGGTGAGATGACGCCGAACACGATCAAGACAGTACTCGTCGGAATTGCCGCCCTGATCTTCGCGGCCCTTGGCTGGTTCGCCTGGCGCGCGATCGATCCTTCCCACGGCACCGGCCCCGCTGTCGCGACAGCGCCTCAGCCGAAGGTCGAGACGACGGAGCGGCCATCGCAGACGCCCGCGGCCGAAGCCACGGCCACGCCGTCGGACCAAAACCGGACGAACCGCGTGGGCGTCGCCTTCGACATCGTGCGCATCGAGCCTTCGGGCGAAGCAGTGGTCGCGGGCCGGGCCACGCCGGGCGCGACGGTCGAGCTGCTGCGCGACGGGCAGGTGATCGCCACCGAGAAGGCGAACGATGCCGGCGAATTCGTCATCACGCCGCCAACCTTGCCCGCTGGGGACCATCAGCTCCAGTTGCGGACCCAGGGGGCGGACGCCGCCGCTTCGGAGCGCACGGTGGTGGTGTCGATCCCGAAGGACGGCAAGGGCGAGGCGCTGGTTGTCGCCAGCGAGCCCAACAAACCGGCCGAAATCCTCCAGCAGCCTTCCCCGGCACAGGAAACCGCCGCCGCTCCAGCGGTTGCGGCATCATCCACGCCGCAGCCCGAATCCACGAGGACGGATCAGCCCTTGCGGGTCGGCGCGGTCGAGGTGGAAGGCGGACGCCTGTTCGTGCAGGGCGCGGGGCCGTCCGGGTCCGGTGTGCGCATCCATCTCAACAATGCGCCCGTTGCCGAGGCCACCGTCGATCCGGATGGGAAATGGAGCCTCACCATTGAAAAGGGGATGACGCCGGGGACCTATGCCGTGCGCGCCGACCAGCTCGACGCCGCCGGCAAGGTGGTCGCCCGCGCCGAAACGCCGTTCGACTACACCCCCCGCATGGCCGACGCCTCGACAGGCAACGGGGCAGGGCAGGCGGCCACCGGGCCGGAGCAGGCACAGCCCGAAGGCGACCTGCCGACCGCGCCCTCCACGGCGGAAACGACGCCCGCAGCCGCGCCGCCGGCCCCGCAAACGGCGCCCTCGCCGGCCAATCCGGTGGTGCCGGAGGTCGGCACCGTCACGATCAAGCGCGGCGACAACTTGTGGCGGATCAGCCGAAGCATATATGGCCAGGGTATCCGCTATTCCGTGATCTACGACGCCAACACCGATCAGATCCGCGATCCCGACCTGATTTACCCGAACCAGGTCTTCGTGGTCCCGAAGGCGTCAGACTGAGGTTGAATGTCTCCGCCATCATCTGACCGGCCCGCGCTGCGGGCCGACGAGGGTTTTCTCGTTACGCTCTATCGCCTCTGGCCCTACATGTGGCCGAGTGGGCGCGTCGATCTGCAGGCGCGCGTCTGGATCGCCTTCGCCCTGCTGCTGGCGACCAAGATCGTCACGGTCCTCGTGCCCTACGCCTTCAAATGGGCGACCGACGCGCTGACGCTGGCCACGAGCGGCGCAGCCGCGCCGGACGACGGCACCTGGCTCGCCTGGGTGCTGGGCGTGCCCATCCTCATGGTGCTGGCCTATGGCCTCGGCCGCGTTCTCATGGTGCTCTTGGCCCAGGTGCGCGACGGCCTGTTCGCGGCGGTGGCGCTGCACGCGGTGCGGCGGCTGTCGCTCAAGACCTTCGAGCATATCCACGCCCTGTCGCTGCGCTATCATCTGGAGCGCCGCACCGGCGCGCTCACCCGCGTGGTCGAGCGCGGCCGCGAGGCCATCGAGACGCTGGTGCGCATGGCCGTGCTGACGCTGCTGCCGACCATCGTCGAGCTGGTCCTCGTGTTCGGCATCCTCGGCTGGCAGTTCGACTGGCGCTACGTCGCCGTGGTGGCGGTCATGATCGCGGCCTATCTCTGGTTCACCTGGAAGGCCAGCGAATGGCGCATCTCGATCCGGCGCGTCATGAACGAGCAGGACAACGACGCCAACGCCAAGGCCATCGACAGCCTGCTGAACTACGAGACGGTCAAATACTTCGGCAACGAGGCCCGCGAGGCCTCCCGTTTCGACCGCGCCATGGCGGGCTACGAGACATCGGCGGTGAAGACCTACACCTCGCTGGCCTGGCTCAACGCGGGGCAGGCGGTGATCTACACCATCGGCATGGTGACCTGCATGGTCATGGTGGCGCTCGGCGTGCGCGACGGCGTCAACACCGTGGGCGATTTCGTCTTCATCAACGCCATGCTGATCCAGCTTTGGGTGCCGCTGAACTTCATGGGCACGCTCTATCGCGAGATCAAGCAGTCGGTCACCGACATCGAGATGATGTTCGCCCTGCTGGAGCGCGACCCCGAGATCGAGGACGCGCCGGACGCCATGCCGCTGGTCGCTCCGGCGGGTCACATCCGCTTCGAGGCCGTGCGCTTCCACTACGATCCCGACCGTCCGATCCTGAAGGGCATCGACTTCGAGGTGCCGGCGGGCCGGACGGTCGCCATCGTCGGCCCCTCCGGCGCGGGCAAGTCCACATTGTCCCGCCTGCTGTTCCGCTTCTACGACGTCGCCGAGGGCCGCATCACCATCGACGGCCAGGACATCCGGGGCGTCACGCAGGCCTCCCTGCGCGCCGCCATCGGCATGGTCCCGCAGGACACGGTGCTGTTCAACGACAGCATCCGCTACAACATCCGCTATGGCCGCTGGGACGCCTCCGACGCCGAGATCGAGCAGGCGGCGCGCAACGCCAGCATCGACCAGTTCATCCGCGCCCTGCCGCAGGGCTACGAGACTGAAGTCGGCGAGCGCGGCCTGAAGCTGTCCGGCGGTGAGAAGCAGCGCGTCGCCATCGCCCGCACCATCCTGAAGGCCCCGCCGATCCTGATCCTCGACGAGGCGACCTCGGCGCTGGACAGCCACACCGAAAAGGACATCCAGGACGCGCTGGAGCGGGTCTCGCGCGGGCGCACGACGCTGGTCATCGCCCATCGGCTGTCGACGGTGGTGACGGCCGACGAGATCATCGTTCTGGAGGCCGGCGAGATCGCCGAGCGCGGCACCCATGGCGAACTGATGGAATCAAACGGCCTCTACGCCAGCCTGTGGAACCGCCAGCGCGAGGCCGACGAGGCCCGCGAGCGCCTGGCGCGGATTGCCGAGGACGAGGCCGCGCCCAACCGCCTGCCGCCGCGCGTGGCGGAAGAGGCTCCCGAGCCGGATTACGGCTAGAGCGTTTTCAGCGAAAGCGGATTCCGGCCTTGCATCAAGAAAACGTGTCTAAGAAAATAGATAGGGCATATTTGGCGAGCCTGCTTTCGCTGAATATGCCCTGGCATCTTTGAGCAACCTCGATGACGCGGCCACGAGCCCGCTATACCTTGGCACGCCGGATGTGCGCCGGACTTACGGGAAACGCGGTCACGTTCTTTAAGTCCCGGGCAGATGCAAGAGGGCGTCGCCCTTTACGAGCGACGCCATGAATGCAGGCTTGAGGCATGCAAGGCACGTGAGCGCTTTCTCAGACCTCAAGCGTTATATTCGTCCGTAGCCTTCGCGATGAGCGCATCGACATCGGCCTGACCGCCATACTGGATGTATCGATCAAACACGGCGGACTCCGGAGCGAAATTGCCGAGGCGCTTCTTGAGATCGGTGAATGCGGCTTCGCCCGGGGGTGGCGGAGGATTGGGATCGTCGAAGGGACTGCCGCCACCGCTTGTGCTCTCCGGCGCTGTCTTCAATTTGTACTTCACCATCTCCACGAAGTAATCGGCAATGCGTGGATCGTTGAGTCCGATGGTTATTTTCGACGTGGTTCTCGAGTTTTTCTCTTGAGCATCCTGTATAAGCTCGACAAGTTTCGCCACCAGTGCGTTCAGTGTCGCATTATACTCATCGTCATTGGTGATTTCGGGGGCGTCTAACGGCTCTGTCGATGATGGATTATCCTTTGGAGCCGGTTTTCCTCCTGCCGCGACCATCAGGAGGTCGAGGTTCGTGCCGAGAGGCTTGGTCCAGAAGTCGGACGGCATGTCGACGATGAGGGCATTCAGCTTGGCATCGACCTCAGCCTTTGTCGCATCGCCCTTGAGCCCCAGGAGCCTGCCAACAAACTCACGCTCAGGGGCCTTGTTAAGCAACGCGGCAGGATCCGCTATATCGTAATCATCCTTCAGCTTCGTGAGCGCTGCCTGGCGGGCTGGATCGCTGACTGGCTTGGTCCAGACTGTCGTCAACA
>JBEBSP010000018.1:0-21075 GCA_040394255.1 Agaricicola taiwanensis
GGCAAGCCGGGCCTCGACGGCCATTCCAACGGCGCCGAGCAGATCGCCGTGCGCGCCCGCGATTGCGGCTTCGAGGTGGTCTATGAGGGCATCCGCCTGACCCCGGCCGAGATCGTCAACGCCGCGCTGGAGGAGGGGGTCCATGTGGTGGGCCTCTCCATCCTCTCGGGAAGCCACATGGCGCTGGTGCGCGATGTGGTGGAGGCCATGAAAAAGGTTGGAATCGGAGAGGTTCCGGTTGTGGTCGGCGGGATCATCCCGCCCGAGGACGCCGAACATCTCAAGGCCTCGGGCGTGGCCGCGGTCTACACGCCGAAGGATTTCGATCTGACGGCGATCATGGCCGACATCGTCCGCATCGTCGCCACGGGGGTGCCCCGCGCGGCCTAGAGAATCTAGGCGACGCGGCGTGCTGTCGCGAGGGCTTCCTCGATCGCCTGCCAGAGCGCGCGCACCGATATGGGCTTGGTGACGACCGTCTCGGCGCCTGCGTCGTGAAATTCCTGAATCTCGTGGGCAAAGGCGCCGGCGGTGACCCCGATCACCGGAATGTCCGCCTTGTCGCCGGGAAGGGCGCGGATGGCCCTGGTCGCCGACAGACCGTCCAGCACGGGCATGTTTTTGTCCATGAGCACAAGGTCATACCCACCCCGTGTCAGGGCCGCGAGCGCCGCCGAACCATTGGCGACCATGTCATGGTGATGGCCGAACTGGTCGAGGATCGTCCCGATCACCACGCGGTTGATGTGGTTGTCCTCCGCGACGAGGATGCGCAACGGTCCATGGGACGCGGGCGCGGGTGTGACGGTCTTGCTTCTTTCCTCTCGAACGGCAACGCGCTCCAGAGACACGGTGAAGCCCACGGATGCGCCGCCCTCGGGCCGGTTGGCCGCAAAGGCCTGGCCATCCATCGCCTCAGCAAAACCGCGCACAAGCGCAAGACCGAGGCCCGCTCCTCCTCTTGAATGCGTTCCCTGCGCGAAAGGCAGGAACAGGCTTTCGGTCTCATGCACCGCAAATCCCGGTCCGGTATCGGCAACGATGAAGGTGAGCCTGGTGCGGTCTGGCAGGGTATCCGGTGTGGCGGTGACGTTCATCGTCACGTGCCCCCGGTCGGTCACCTTGATGGCGTTGTCGATCAGGTTCTCGATCATCTGGCGCAGGCGCACGGGGTCGGCCATGACCTGGCCCGGTACATCGGGGGCGGCATCTATGCTGAAGGTCACACCTTTCGCATGCGCACGGGCGGTAAAGGGTGCTCCGATTTCACCGAACAAGGCCTTCATGTCGACGGCGCTGATGCTCAGTCTGGGCTGGCTTTCCTGCAGCCGGGCGACATCGAGAACATCGGTGGCGACAGCATGAAGGTGGTGGGCCGCCGCCCGCATGGCGTGGACATACTGACGCTGTTCATTCGCCAGTTCCGTCTCGAGCAGGCGATCGGCCAAGGCAAGCAAGCCGTTGAGAGGCGTGCGCAATTCATGTGCGACGCCGGCAATACGGCGCTCAAGCCCGTCGATGGGCTCAGTCTCAGGCATCACTTTAGCCGTGGCGGTGTCGCCGCGCATATGTGTTCCGTCCGCGAATGTTTTGCCGTCCCCGACATGAGACTGTCATATGAATGTTGCGGCGCCGTTAAACCGATCGTTGACGCGCGAGGGGGCGACGTCTAGCGATCAGTTTCGTTTAACAACATCGTAATTTGGGTACGCATGACCGATATCCTTGCCATCATTCTTCCCGTTTTCGGGCTCATCGGCCTTGGTTTCCTTGCGGTTCGGGTCGGCATCATGACCCCGGCCGCTGGCGAGGGATTGTCGGACTATGTGTTTGCTCTCGCTGTTCCCGCGCTGATTTTTCGCACTCTCTCCACGGGGTCGCTGCCGAACACGAGTCCCTGGGGATACTGGTTCGCATATTTTGCCGGAGTTGCCGTGGTCTGGCCGCTGGCCATCCTGGCGGCGCGCAAACTGTTCCATCGCGACGCACGTGAGGCGGTGGTGCATGGTTTCGCCGCGGGTCAATCGAACACCGTACTTGTGGGTATTCCGCTCATCCTGGCGGCCTACGGTGAAGAAGGGGCGGTTCCCCTCTTCCTGTTGATCGCCATTCACCTGCCGATCATGATGACGCTGGCGACCCTCCAGATGGAAACCGCAACCGGGATTTCCCGCTCCGGCATGCTTCGCCTTCTGCGGCTTCTGGCAACACACCCGATCCTCCTTGCCCTTCTCGCGGGCCTGGTCGCTCGTTCGGTTGATCTGGTTTTGCCCGCGCCGATGCAAAGCATTGTCAACGGACTCGCGGCATCAGCTTCGCCCGTCGCCCTGGTGGCCATGGGTATTGCACTCGCACGGTACGGGCTGGGTTCTGAAGTCAAAGCCTCCGCGGTGATTTCAATATTGAAATTGCTGATTCATCCATTGGCGGTATGGCTTATCGCTGACAAGGTCTTGGGATTGCCGCCTGTTTTCACCGGTGTAGCCGTGCTTTTCGCCGCCATGCCAAGTGGCATCAATGCTTATCTTCTGGCCGCCCGCTACAAGACGGGGGAGGCTGTTGCTTCAGGCGCCATCGCAATTTCGACGGCTCTTTCCGTTTTGACCGTGGGGCTGTGGCTGTGGGTTCTGGGCGTCGGGTGAAATTCAATTCTCACGGAAGGAACGGTGGTGAATCCAGGCCAAATTGGCGCCGAAGCTTTCCGGGCATACAGCCCTCTTCACGCAGGTGCCGCATGCTCATGGATCCGATGCTCTTGGAGAGCTTTCGACCCTGGGGATCAAGGATCAAGCGGTGATGCCGGTAAATCGGTGCTGGAAGCCCGAGAAGGTCTTGAAGCAGCCGATGCACGGATGTCGCATGATAGAGGTCGTTGCCACGCACCACATGGGTGATGCCTTCCAAGGCATCATCCACCACAACGGAGAGATGGTAACTGGTCAGTATATCGCGGCGCGCGACCACGGTATCGCCCCATGCCAACGGATCGGCGACCACTTCTGACGCGCTGCCCGTATCGTTCATTTCCGCCCAGCCCAATGGTCCGCAGACCCGCATCGCATCCTGTATGCTGATCCGCCAGACGTGAGGCGCACCATCCGCGAGACGTTGCGCGCGTATGCTGTCTTTCAGGGCACGGCATGTTCCGGGATAGATGGGACTGCCGTCGGGGTCGCTTTGCCCGGCAGCTTCGGTTTGCAACGCTATGCGGATGGCGCTGCGCGCGCAAAAGCATGGATAGACCATCCCCCGACTTATCAAGGTATGCAGAGCCAATCCGTAATCCGCCATATGGTCAGATTGCCGGCGTACGGGCTGTTCCCATCGCAGCCCAAGCCAGGTCAGATCCTCATAGATGGCGGTCTCGTATTCCGGTAAGCATCGTTCTCGATCAATATCTTCGATGCGTAATCTGAAGCGCCCTCCCGTTGCCCGGGCCATATCGTAATTGAGAAGAGCCGAGTAAGCATGCCCCGCATGCAGCAGACCATTCGGGCTTGGTGCGAAGCGGAACAGGGGACAATCCATCGGGGGCTGGGTATGAGCGATGATGTGATGTCCATAACTAATCTTCAAGCCGCGCCACCTGCAACCGATCTTGCCGCGCTTCTGGTTGCCGATCCCGTTCTGGCGCCGTTGGCGGCTGTTGCCGGGCCGTTGCCCGACCGCCGCATCGCGCCGGGATATGCAGGCCTTGCATGGATTATCTGCGGTCAGCAGATCTCGGTCGCGGCTGGGCGCGCGATCCACGCGCGCTGCGAGGCTGCGCTGGGTTCCATCACAGCCGATGCCGTTGCCAGAGCCGATGACCTGATGCTGAGGGCTGCGGGGCTTTCTGCGCCGAAAATCCGCGCACTTCGAGCGGCATCACATGCAGTTTTGTCGGGAACGCTTGATTTTGATGATCTCGCAACGCGTCAAGCCGAGGAAGCTATTGCCAGCCTTGTCACGATCAAAGGCATAGGTCCTTGGACCGCGGAGGTTTATCTTCTGTTCGCGCTGGGCCATGCCGATGTTTTTCCGGCGGGCGATCTGGCTCTTCAGGAAGCTGCACGTATCGGGTTCAATCTGGATGTGCGTCCAACAGTAAGAGTACTGCGCGAACGCGCTGAAATCTGGCGGCCTTATCGTGGCACGGCCGCACGTCTTCTCTGGGCCTATTATGGCGCGACACGATCTGGTCGTGATGCGGCACCGGTGTGATGGCCATTGGCATTTAGGATGCTATCGCCGACATAGAACAGACCATTGGTGGGAGTCTCTCATGCGTCTTATTGTGTGCCTTGTGGCTTTCTTGGCCTTTGTATCGGCGGCCAAGGCTCAAGATGATCCAGAACTCATTTTCAAGAAAAGCACCGTATTTCGCCTGCTGTCTCCCGACGCGAAGCTTGCCGTCTATGCCATCGATGATCCGCTGGTCGACGGGGTGGCCTGCCATTTCACTCTGCCCGAGATCGGCGGATGGAAAGGGTGGGCGGGGATTGCAGAAGAGGTTTCCAACGTCTCGCTCGCGTGCCGCCAGGTTGGGCCAATCTCGTTCAAGGAGAGGATAGATCAGGGCGATGAGGCCTTCCGTCAGCGCCGCTCTTTCTTCTTCAAAAAGGTGCAGATCGTGCGTGGCTGCGATGCCAAACGCAATGTGCTCGTCTACCTGATCTATACCGATAAGCTGATCGAAGGATCGCCGGAGAATTCCACCTCAACGGTGCCAATCATGCCTTGGGGCGATCAGCAGCCCGTGCGGTGCGCCGATTATTTGAAGGATTGATTATGCTCGATGGACCTCGAATTGCGGCTGCCTCCGGAAAAGCCCGACAGCTTGTCGTTTTCCTGCACGGGTATGGCGCCGATGGGAGTGACCTGCTGTCCATTGGTCGCGAATGGCAGAGTATCCTTCCGGACGCAGCCTTCGTCAGTCCCCATGCGCCTGAGGCCTGCGCAGGAGCTCCCATGGGCCGGCAATGGTTTGGCCTTACGTTCCGAGACCCGCACGAGCGTTGGCGTGGGGTTACGCAGGCCGGTCCCCAACTGGAAGCCTTTCTCGATGCAGAGCTGCAACGGCACGCGGTTTCGCCGGATAACCTTGCTTTGGTGGGGTTCAGCCAGGGAACTATGATGGCTTTGCACGTCGGACTTCGACGGCGAATCAGCCCTGCTGCGATTCTCGGGTATTCTGGTATGCTGGTGGGGCCGGAGCATCTTAAGGACGATGCCAAAGCTCTTCCTGCCATACTGCTGGTGCATGGCACTCACGATGAGGTCATTCCCTTCGACGCGCTCTTCATGTCTGCTGAAGCGCTGGCAAAAGCTGATATCCCAACCCAGTTTCACATTTCGCATGGCCTCGGCCATGGTATCGACGGAGCGGGCCTCGAGCATGGCGGGGCATTTCTCGGCAGTGCATTCAAGCGTCCGCGCGGCTCATGAAGATATCTTCACAAGCCTGACATAATGGCTCTACACTGTGCGCGCATACGCCGGTGCAAGGCGTGCCGGCCCACGCGGAGTGCGCGGTGACGATTCACGTCTCGCCCGAAGCCTGTCCGGCTCTGGTTCTCAATGCGGATTTTCGTCCGCTTTCTTACTATCCCTTGTCTCTCTGGTCGTGGCAGGACGCCATCAAGGCCATCTTCCTCGATCGGGTCAATGTGATCTCACATTATGATCGCGTGGTTCACAGTCCATCGTTCGAGATGCGGCTGCCCTCGGTCATTTGCCTCAAGACATATATCAAGCCGGCCAGAAATCCCGCCTTCACACGGTTCAACGTTTTTCTTCGCGATCGCTTTGCATGCCAGTATTGCGGCGGGCATGAAGATCTGACTTTCGATCATGTCATTCCCCGATCTCGAGGTGGGCTGACAACTTGGGACAACATCGTGGCGGCTTGTTCGGCATGTAATTTTGCCAAGGGAGGCAAAATGCCGCGCGATTGCAACATGTGGCCTGCTCAAAAACCGTTTGAGCCCACCGTCCATGACCTGCATCGCAATGGACGACTGTTCCCGCCAAATTACCTGCATGAAAGCTGGATGGACTATCTTTACTGGGATACCGAACTTGAGCCGTGATCGCGGCGGGTTCTGGTTGCCGCTGTGAAGGCGATGGCGGCAAGCACAAGGCTGATCGCTGCATTCCAGCCCGCAAACGACAATCCCATAAAGCGCCAGGCCGCTTCATCGCAACGGGCCACGCGGGCGGTGGCTTGCAATTGACCCATGAGCGATCCTGCCGTGTTCGTGACCGACCCTCCCGAGCATCCGGATGGCCCCGGCCAAAATCCCCATTCAATGCCTGAATGATAGCTTCCGAGGCCAGCGCTGATGATGAAGGTGAGCGCCAACATCCAGATGAGGGCCAGCGTCACTGTCCTGGGCGAACCTGCCCATGCCGTTATGGCTGCAACCAGCGCAATAGGGACGCCGACATAGTAGGGCCAGCGCTCTTGCAAACAGAGCGGGCAGGGCGCGTAGCCAAAGACATGCTCAAACACGAGTGCCGCAGTAATGGTCGCGGCCGCAATGGATGCGATCAAGGCCGAAGCGAGCAAGGCTGCAAACCGGTCAATGTGTTTCATCAGGCTGCTTTACATGCAGGAACCACGAAAATCCACTTGCCGCAGGACCACACGATTGGTCATCGATCGGACACGATCAGACTTGCGAATTGATGCGCCGTCACTATGATCCGCCGCCGTGCCCCCGTGGCGGAATTGGTAGACGCGCCTGACTCAAAATCAGGTTCCTCACGGAGTGCTGGTTCGATCCCGGCCGGGGGCACCATCCCGAGCGTCATGCTTCAGGCGTGCGACCTCAAGAACGAGGTTGTGCAGGGACGTGCCGAGGGGTGTGCCATGCAGCTTATCCAGACCCTGAAGGATCGCGGGATCGAGCCGAGACCATTCGATGTCGGAGGGTACGGCGTCTTCATGATCGAGGCCTTTGAAAAACCATGAGATCGGAACATCCGTCAGCGTCCCGATACGCATGAGTGCAGAGGCGGAAATCCTGTTTGTGCCCTTTTCATATTTCTGAACTTGCTGAAAGCTGCAGTTCAGGCTGTTGCCCAGCATTTCCTGCGTCAATCCAGCCTTCCGGCGCGCGATTGCGATCCTTCTGCCGAGGTGGTGTTCCACCCCATCCATTCTGACAGTGGGCATTTTAATCCCCGAGTTGAAATCACTCAAGTTCACAACTTAAAGGATAACCAATTTATTGCTTAAATGCAATATGTGTTGCGCTCATCCAGGATGTCGTTCGCGAAAAAGTCCCCTGACAACGCCTTTCACCACGACATTGCGGCGATCAACCAAGAGCGGGCGTCGGTGCAATCGTTCACCAGAGGCCGCGACAAGGTAGGGTTCTTCATAAATTCGCCAGATCGTTTCCGCTCCCCCGCGCTCCCAATCATAGACCTGAGCGCAGACGACATCGCCTGTCCGCGGGGTTTCGTTGAGATCGACGATCACGATATCGCCGGGTAGATATCCCGCCAGTTCGAGGGCCCTTGTCCGCAACTCCCAAGGATCACACCCTCGGCGGTTCGCGATCAATGCATCGACTGCCGCCCTGATATCGCTTCCTCTTCCCTTGGGCTCGTATGGAACAGCCTCGCTTTCAGAAAAGCCGCTGCCATGCCCGGAGTTGGGCTCCGCCGTCACATCGAATGCGTTTGGAGGGGAAACGCCGAACTTGGAAGCGATCTTGGCAATCGTCTGTGTGCTGAGCGTATGGGGGTAATCGGGATCGTTGACATGGCGCGTCAGGGTGGATGTGGCTATGCCCGCCTCGCGCGCGATGTATGTATAGCTTTTGCCGGTTTTCTGCCGGACAAACATGAGCCATTCGCGCGTTGCCTGCCGCGTTGCTTTCGTAATGTCCTGCACGCGATGTCCCCCTGCAAATTCGCGGGAAGACCCTCATGAGATCATGATGGCCTTGTAGAAAGGCTTACTCTGAAATCCAGAGTGGTGCGATATGTTGTTTTTCTGAAAAATGTGGCGCTGCCGTTTTCCCGGCTATGCGGCGCGGATGTGCAGGCTTGCCTTTTCATATCATCCTGGCGGAATGCGGCTCATGTATCGGCCATGCCCACAAGCGTCGCATTGCCGCCGGCCGCCGCGGTGTTGACCGCCACCACCTGCTCCAATGCGAAGCGCTTCACATAATTGGGGCCGCCTGCCTTCGGGCCTGTGCCCGACAGGCCAGATCCGCCGAAGGGCTGCGTGCCAACCACGGCGCCGATCATGTTGCGGTTTACATAGACATTTCCAACGGGGAGGCGCTCAACCACTTTGGTTGCGAACGACTCTATTCTGCTGTGGACGCCAAGTGTCAGGCCGTATCCGGTTGCCGCAATGGCATCCAAAGTGCGTTCGAGCTCAGCCGCCTTCCAGCGCACGATGTGAAGGATGGGGCCGAAAATCTCATGTTGGAGATCTTGGGGAGCCTTGATCTCAACCATATGCGGCGCAACATAAAGTCCGCCTTCCGGGGCAATACCGGAGTGAATGACTTTCTGGGTGGCCCGCATTCGCGCGATGTGTTCGACCAGCCGTTCCTTGGCCTGGGCATCGATCACCGGACCGACATGAGTGGCAGGATCGCGCGGGTCCCCGACCAGCAGTTCGGCCGCCGCGCCGGCAATCATTTCGATTATACGGTCGGCAACATCCTCTTGAACATAGAGTATCCGGAGCGCGGAACAGCGCTGGCCTGCCGAACGGAACGCGGACATCACGACATCGTCCGCGACCTGTTCCGGCAGGGCCGTTGCATCGACCAGCATGGCATTGATGCCACCCGTTTCCGCGACAAGTGGTATGATCGGTCCATCCTTGGCCGCCACTGCGCGGTTTATGATCCAGGCGGTTTCGGTGGATCCTGTGAATGCAACGCCTGCCGTTCGCGCATCATTGACCAGCGCAGCACCTGCTTTCCCATCACCCAGAACGAGGTGCAGCGCTGAGGCCGGTACTCCGGCGGCGTGGAGAAGGCGAACGGCTTCCGCAGCAATGAGAGGGGTCTGCTCGGCGGGCTTTGCAACAACCGTATTGCCCGCTGCGAGAGCTGCGGTCACCTGGCCAAGGAAAATCGCCAGAGGGAAGTTCCAAGGACTGATACAGACGAACACTCCTCTGCCCCGATGGCGGATGGTGTTTTCCTCGCCGGTCGGGCCTGGGAGCAGGCTCGGCCGGGAAAAGTGCAGACGAGCCTCAGCGGCATAGTAACGGCAGAAATCGACAGCTTCGCGCAGCTCAGCCAGGGCATCATCGATGGTCTTGCCGGCTTCAACCTGCAGGAGTTTCAGAAATCGAGGGCTTTCATTTTCCAACTTGTCCGCCGCCGCATCCAGTATGGATGCGCGGGAGGTTGCCGCTGTGTGATCCCATGCTTGAAACCCCCGCGTCGCGGCGGTCATGGCCAGTTCGACAACAGCCTGATCGCCTTCAACCACGCTTCCAATGCGCGTCTTCAAATCGATGGGGCTTATAAGTTCGCGCAGTTGTCCCGATTGCGGCTTTCCGTCAACGATGGAGCAGGCATGGAAACGAGTTTCGATGGCAGCCACATCCGACAGCAAGCGCTTCAGGCTCTCGGCATGCCCGATCTCGATACCTTTCGAGTTCACACGGCTGGCGCCGTAGAGGTCGATGGGTTTGGGAATCTTCGGATGCCTGCTGTGGGCCGCGCAACCGATCAGGCTCTGAGGCCTCTGCAAAAGCTGCGTGATTGAAACGGCAGGGTCGGCGGCCACGGAGACGAATGAGGAATTTGCGCCATTCTCGAGCAGTCGGCGAACCAGGTACGCCAGAAGGTCTCGATGACCACCGACAGGGGCATAGATGCGAACGCCCAGACCTGGATGGTCCGCTTTCAAGGCCGCGTAAAGCGTTTCACCCATTCCGTGCAGGCGCTGAAATTCAAATCGCGCTTTATCTTTTGCGAGTTCAAGGACGCTCGCGACGGTCAAGGCATTATGGGTTGCGAACTGAGCATAGATGCGATCATGGCTGACCATCTTCCGTGCGCAGGCCACATAATTCAAATCTGTGACGGCCTTGCGGGTGAACACGGGATAGTCCGCCAAGCCGCGTTCCTGGGCACGCTTTACTTCAGTGTCCCAGTAAGCGCCCTTGACAAGGCGAACCATGAACTTGCGTTTGTGGGTGGCCGCCAATTCACCGGTCCAATCGATTACAGCACCAGCGCGCTTCTGATAGGCTTGGATTGCCAAACCAAAGCCATCCCAACCCTTCAAAGACGGGTCAGCAACTGTCGCAGAGATGACGTCGAGTGAAAGCTCGAGCCTGTCGGCCTCTTCCGCGTCGATCGTGAAGTTGAGGTCATGGTTCTTCGCGGCGCGCGCCAACTCGAGCAGCAGAGGCACAAGCTCCCGCAGCACACGATCGCGGCTGATGGCCTCGTAGCGTGGGTGGAGGGCGGACAGTTTGACCGAAATACCAGGACGATCGGGCAGCGATTGTGTTCCCGCCGCCTTGCCAATCGCGGAAATCGCGTTGGCATAAGATGCGAAATACCCTTCGGCATCCCTTGCGGTTCGAGCCCCTTCGCCGAGCATATCGAAGGAGTACCGCCAGTTTCTGCCGGAGGGAGAAATGGCCTTGTCGAGGGCGCTTTCGATTGTCTCACCGAGCACGAAATGATGTCCGAGAACGCGCATGGCCTGCCGGATGGCCGTGCGCACGGCCGGAAGGCCAAGCCGCTTGGTGATGACTGCAAGCACGCCTTCAGGCGTGCGACCCGGCTGGATCAACTTGTTCGTGATGCCGAGTGCCCACGCTGAAGCGGAAATCAGCAGGGGCTCATCATACTGGGGTTCGGTTGCCTCGCCTATGCTTGAAAGCTTGTCTTCGATCAAACGGTCAGCGGTTGTCGCGTCGGGGACGCGCAGAAGGGCTTCGGCCAAGCCCATGAGGGCCAGGCCCTCTTCCGTCGACAAGGAATACACGCGCAGGAAATCTTCAAGCCCTCCCAGAGTGCCATGGCCTGCGCGGATGGCTCCGATGAGCCTGCCGGCCGTCGCATCAATGCGAGCTTCCACCTCGGGTGCCTGGGCCGAGTCGGCCATCAGCCCCGCGACTATGCCTTCGTCGGCTTCGGCGTAGGGAGCCCTGAACGGCTCTGGGAAAATTGACTGAAGCATCTATCCATCCTCGTGGATGCATCCAGCGTAACGCTTATACGGACGCGCTTCATTTTATATTTTGATGATATTTTCCGGTGATTCACCAAGCATTGAGCGATTACGATGTGATCGCTGCAGGCTTCCAGGCCGCATAGGATTGTGTCCGACGGCAATGAGCGAAAGGCTCAAGCGTCTTCAGCGCGACAGGCTAACCACCAAACTTAATCGATCCAAGCTTGCCGGGGATTGCCCGCTTTCACCGGAGTTCGGATCGATCGAGCCCCGCCGGAAGTGTTGGAGTGTTTTGCTGCTGCGGTACAGCGTGCATCGGAAGCTTTCGAGTGCCGCATGGTATGGGATATTTTCGATCATCTTATCAAAGATCGCGTAAAAAACATACCTGCTTAACGGCGTCTTCTGTCAGGAGTTCTTGTATCTTTCCCAGGTGGGCGCGGAGCGCGCATTTATTCTGACATGGAAGAAGTAAAGAATACGGCGCTGATTCATTTGTGGTGTTCTTTTTAATTGTAGCAATTCTAATATTGTGGACGAGGTGTTGACTTCGGGTTTTTCATGCGTTTCCTGCGGTAGGCTGCGCGAAGACTTTAGACGTTTCTGTCGCGGCAATATGCATATCCGACAGGAGATCAAGGGCATGACGCTTTACAATCGCTTGGCTGCTGGCCTCGCTATCGTCTTTGTGTGTTCGCCGGCCTATGCGGCCGTGCCGGAACCAAAAGCGGTCCTGAAAACCTATGCCGACGTTGCGCAGGCTATGTATGAGGATTCGCTCACGACGGCGGTTGCATTGGATGGTGCGATCAAGGCCTTGCTTGCCGATCCTTCGAATGAAACGCTGCGGGCCGCGCAAGAAGCATGGCGTGCTGCACGCGTGCCTTATCAACAGACAGAAGGCTTTCGCTTCGGTAACCCTGTGGTTGATGAGTGGGAAGGGAAGGTCAATGCCTGGCCCCTGGATGAGGGGCTGATCGATTATGTCGATGCATCGCTTTATGGCGAGACATCCGATGAGAATCCGCTTTTCGCGGCCAACATCATCGCCTCCACGACAATCCGGATCGGTAAGGAGGAGATCGACGTTTCCCATATCACCAAGGAGCTTCTCGCTGATACCTTGCAGGAAGCACAGGGTATCGAAGCCAATGTCGCCACAGGCTACCATGCCATCGAATTCCTGCTTTGGGGGCAGGATCTGAATGGTACAGGGCCTGGGGCAGGTAACCGTCCCGCAACGGACTTCTCGCTCACCGATTGCACAGGCGGAAATTGTGAACGCAGACGCGAGTATCTGCGGGTCGCGACCGAACTGCTGACCGATGACCTGCGGGAAATGGTCGAGGCATGGTCCCCGGAAGGGGATGCCCGAAAAGCCGTTCAAGACAAGAGCGATGAAGAGGGGCTTGCCGTTATCCTGACCGGCTTGGGCAGCCTGTCGTATGGCGAGCTCGCAGGCGAGCGCATGAAGCTGGGCCTCATGTTACATGATCCGGAAGAGGAGCATGATTGCTTTTCCGACAACACGCATAACTCGCACTACTACGACCAGATCGGCATGGCCTCCATATACAACGGAACCTACAAGCGGGTGGATGGCAGTATCGTAAACGGGGCGAATCTTGCGGATTACGCCAGGGCAAAGGCGCCGGATGAAGCCAAAAAGGTCGAGGCGGCTCTGACTTCAACAACAAAGGCATTGGGCGACATCAAGAAGCGGGCTGACGATGGCGTTGAGGCTTATGACCAAATGATCGCTGAGGGGAACGCCGAAGGGAATGCCCTGGTGCAGGCCGGAGTCGATGCCCTGGTTTCCCAGGCGCGCGCCCTGGAAGGGCTTGTCGACAAACTTGGCCTCAAGATTTCTGTCGAAGGTTCGGACAGTCTCGACAATCCTTCGGCAGTGCAATGACGTGCAACGCCCCATGTTGACGCGGAGAGCGTTGCTGGCGGGCTCATTGGGGGCGGCTGGAGTTTCGGCTCTTGCCTTTCCCACCAGTTTTTCGCATGACGCGCGCAGTGCGTATAACTGGTCACCGCGTCCGTCTCCTTCCGGAGGAAGACTTCACGACCTTGTCTTTCACGCCCGCGAGCGGGAGGCTCGCCTCATGGGAGCCGGGGGCCCTGTCTCGCGGGTGTGGAGCTATCACGATAAGCTGCTGCCGGTACTGAAGGTTCGGCATGGGGACAGCATCCGGGCCCGGCTGGAAAATGATCTTACCCAGCACACGTCCATTCATTGGCACGGCGTAAGAGTGCCCAATGCCATGGATGGCGTGCAGTATGTCACGCAACCGCCGGTGCAGCCCGGTAGCGGTTTCACATACGAATTTACCCCGCCCGATACGGGGACTTTTTTCTTCCATCCTCATTGCGACGAGCCAGGACAGGTCGGGCGCGGCCTCGCCGGTGTCCTGATCGTCGAAGGTGATGAAGCCGAGGCTTCGGATGCCGACATCGTCATGGCCTACAAGGACTGGAGGTTGGCGGATGATGGCAGCTGGTTGCCATTCGTGACGCCCGAAGGTGCCAGCCGCGCGGGTACTTTTGGAACGATTCGAACGGTCAATGTTCAGCAGAATTTTGCCACGGACGTTCCAGAGCACGGCAATATCCGTCTTCGCATCCTCAATCTCGATGCCACGCGCATGTTGGACATTGGTGTTGAGGGGGGCGAAGCCATGGTGATTGCAACGGACGGCAATCCGGTCATGCCTTTCCCGCTGGATACCTGGCGTGTTGGCGCCGCCATGCGGGTTGATCTTCTCGTAAGAGCCCCGAGCGCGGGCATGGGCTTCACCGTAAAAGACTATTTCTCCGCCGAGCCATGGCAACTCGGGCTGTTTCGAGCGGTTGCTTCCGGCAAATCCGAGCGGGCATTTTCACCCGCTCCACTGTTCGCCCCGGATATTCCAAGGCCTGACCTTTCCTCCGCCCAGCGCATGGCGTTCACTTTCACTGCTTCTTCGGGTGCAAGTGCGACTCTGCTGGATACCCTCCCGGAAGGCGATCCTTTGGCCAAAGTGCTGATGGACAGTCTTTGCGTTGGTTCGCGCACCTTCTGGGCAATCAACAAGTCCGCTTGGCCGGGGGGGGATCATCGTAATCTCCCGCCTCCGCTCGCCCGTCTGGAAAATGGCATCTCCTACGTATTCGAGCTGATGAATGCGACGCCGCATCCGCATCCCATCCATTTGCACGGTCATACGTTTGAGGTTTTGTCGGCCTCGAGGCAGAAACTTCCGCGGTTTCTCGCGGACACTGTATTGCTCCAACCGAAGGAGCGCATCGAGATCGGCTTTGTGGCCCGAACCGGTGACTGGATGTTCCATTGCCACGTTCTGGAGCACCTGGAAGGCGGCATGATGGGTTGGTTGCGGGTCAATTGATGCGTGGCGCATTCTTGATCCCTGTTTTGTTGCTGTCAGTTTTCATGGCGGGTGATGCGCTGAGTGATGACGGGTTAGATGCGGCAATCGGCGGGAAGCTTTTCAAGCGCGCCTGGGTGCCCGCACCCTCATCTACACCGCTCAATGATGGATTGGGGCCATTGTTCAATGCCCGTGCCTGCATATCGTGCCATGCAAATCTAGACCGGATGCCGATCCGCTTGGGACCGGATAATGTTGTGAAGAGCGATGCCCGAGTGTTGCGGTTGAGCGATGCCCAAGGTCGGCCTGATCCTGTTTATGGAGTGCAACTCCAGACCGCGGCGGTGCCCGGGCATATCCCTGAAGGTCGGCTGGTTTCTTCGGGAGGCGTTATCGCCGTGGACAATCTTTCCCATGGCCCTTTCGCGAAAGGGACAAGGCAAGGGGTTCGCGACGCGCCTTCTCTCCGAGGGATTGGCGCTCTGGAGAGAGTGCCCGATGACGTCATCATCGATATGGCGCGTAGGCAGGGCGAGTATGGGATATCCGGCAGACCCAACCTCCTTTCCGATGGGCGCATTGGCCGGTTCGGCTGGAAAGCCTCCGCGGCTACCGTGGCCGAGCAGACCGCGGCGGCATTCTCCCTTGATCTCGGCATGAGTACGTCCTTCCATCCCGACCCTGCAGGTGATTGCACGCCGCTGCAAAAGGCCTGTCAGTTGGGCCCTCATGGGGGAGACGCCACGCATTTCGAGATCGGAGGGGAAATAGTCAGCGCGATCACGGCCTATCTTGTTTCCGTAGATCCGCCGGAGATCAACGTCGATACCGAGGGGGAAGAGCTGTTCTCGACCACGGGATGCGCCGCTTGCCATCAGCCTGAACTGACCATGGCAGATGGCTCAACCGCATATGCCTTCACCGATCTTCTTTTGCATGAGATGGGGGAAGGGCTGGATGGCGGTGCAAGCGAATCCGGCGTGGCGCCGACCGAATGGCGAACCGCGCCGCTATGGGGATTGTCACGCACGATCGCAGCGGGGGCAGGTTTGCTGCATGATGGTCGGGCAACCACGGTCGAAGATGCCATAGGGTGGCATGGTGGCGAGGCGTCGGGTGCTCGCGAGCGTTTCACGGCTTTGTCCGCAGCGGACAAACGCCGTCTACTCGACTATGTTTCATCAAGGTGAAGGATGCTGGAATGCGCTTCCTCCTGATCGCCATTGTTGTTGCTACGGTTGGTTCGCAAGCATATGCTATTGACAATACTGCCTTCTTGAAGAAAACGTCTGCCGAGTTCATCATTCCCCGTTATGATGCATTGCGTGATGCGATGGAGCGGCAGCGTGCTGCATGGCAGACCTCTTGCGATGGGGCGTCCGGCGCAAACCGAGCGACCCTGAGAACTTCTTTCAAGGCGGCTGCCGATGCCTGGTCTTCGATAGAGTTCATTCGGATCGGCCCAATTTCAAAAAACAATCGCCATGAACGCATGGCCCATTGGCCGGAACGCAAGAATGCCGTGGGTAAAGCGCTCACAGGCCTCACAAATCGTGATGACGGCGAGGTTTTCCAGCCGCGGCGGTTCTCTGAGACAAGCGTTGCCGGGCAGGGGCTTTCCGCGCTGGAACGTCTTCTGTTCGATGATGGCATGCTCTCAAGCAATATGCCTGTCGGCCGCTATTGCGCCATCGGGCGCGCCATAGCGGGCAGCCTTGCCACCATTGCCTCTGATGTCGCGGGGGAATGGCGGCAGTCGCCTGATCTGGGTGAGCCCCGCGAAACCGTAACCCGGCTCGCAACCGACCTGCTCGGTGTGTACCAGATGGTCGGTGATCTCAAACTTGAGGCCATCATGGGTGACAGTGCCGAGCGCGCGAGGCCGGCCTTGGCCGAGGGATGGAGATCGGGCCGTACAACGCATGCTATCGTGCTCAATCTCAGGAGTATCGAAGCTTTCATGCAGTTGATAAGTGATCCGGCCAATGACAATGGTAGTGTGCTTGGTGCGCTTGCAACCGCCATAAGGATCGCGGAAGGCTTGCCGGCGGATTTTGCGCCACTGGCGGAAGATCCCCGGCAAAGGTATCGGCTGATCCTGCTCTTGGACGCCGTTCGCGCCGCCCGCGACTTGTCGCTGGCCTTTGTACCCCAAGCACTCGGCATAACCGTAGGATTCAATAGTCTCGATGGTGATTGATCGCAGAAGTCTCCTGGCGGGAATTGGAGCGGCCGTTGGTCTGTCCCTGGCGCCTGCCGTTGCGCTGGGCCGTGACGAGCGCCTTTATATTTCTGCTCTGTCTGACGGCAACGAGCATTCCGTTGCGATGTTCTCGATGGATGGAGTGCTTCGCTTTTCGACGCGATTGCCTGACAGGGGGCATGATTCCGTCAAGCGACCGGGTGAACGACAAGTCGTTGTCTTCGCTCGTCGTCCGGGAAATTGGGCCGCGATCATCAATGTGACCAGTGGAGACATTGAGAAGGTCATTCTTGCTCCCGAAGGGCGCCATTTTTACGGGCATGGGGCTTTCTCCGCCGATGGCCGCATCCTTCATGCCACGGAGAACAACATCTCGGATGGCAGCGGTGTGCTTGGTCTTTATGACGCGACGCATGGCTATCGTCGGATTGGGGAGATGCCTTCCTTTGGAATAGGTCCCCACGATCTCTTGTTCCGGCCCGGCACAGGGCATCTCGTCGTTGCCAATGGCGGCATTCGTACCCATCCTGATACCGGCCGCGAAATGCTCAATAAGGATGACATGGAACCAAGCTTGGCGATTCTCGATGCCGGTACCGGCGAGCTCAAGGCAAAGGTGGATTTCGGCCAGGATATGCGGGGTCTGAGCATTCGCCATCTTGCTTGCGCTGATGATGGTATGACCGTATTCGGGTGTCAGTTTGAAGGTGATCCTTTCGATATGCCCGCCCTTGTGGGCATTCTGACGCCGGATGGGAAAACACGGTTTCTCGATATGCCGGACGATGATCTGGCGGGATTGGCCAACTATGTCGGGTCGGTGGAACTCGACGCTTCTGGCGACATCATTGCTGTGACCAGCCCACGCGGCGGGCGCGTGGCATTCTGGGATCGTGCTTCAGGGCGATATCTTGGGTATCGTCAAATGAGCGACGTGTGCGGTGTGGCTGCATCTGGGAATGGGCAGTTTCTCCTGACATCGGGGAATTCCGGTGTCAGGTTGACGGATCTGGCGGTGCGGGATCTGCACCGGTTGCGAACGGACGGCCTTGGTGAGCACGTCTGGGATAATCATCTGCTGCCAATATAGCGAATTCGTTGGCTGTGAAGTATATTAGAATTACACTAATTCTACTTTAGAATTCTCCTAAATAATTGATGTTGCAATATTATTTATACTCTGCTCTAGAGGGGTGAATTCAATTCAAGCATGCTGCTTCAATACGTAAGGCAGCGAGTTTCATGGTGTCAGTAACGAGCATGACGAGGGTGTCGCCAGATCAAGGCCGCAGGTCATTCTGGTTGAAGAATCTGCATCAATGGCATTGGATCAGCTCTGCCATCTGTCTGGTGGGCATGATGCTTTTCGCCGTCACAGGCATTACGCTCAATCACGCGGGGCTTATCGAAGCCGCACCCGTCGTGATCGAGAAGCAGGAGCAGATTCCCCAGCTTTTGACGGAGACGCTGCAGCCCAAGCCCGCAACCGATGATCAACCGCTTCCTGCCCCCGTTGCCGAGTGGATTGCAGGTCATCTGGACGTTGTTGTCCTAGGGCGTCCAGCGGAATGGTCAGACGGTGAAGTCTATGTGCCGCTGCCACGTCCAGGTGGTGATGCTTGGCTCGCCGTAAACCGCAAGACGGGTGACGTGACGTTCGAGCGAACGGATCGCGGCTGGGTGTCTTACTTCAATGACCTGCACAAGGGGCGCAACACCGGCCTGGCATGGAGCTGGTTCATCGACATCTTCGCGGTGGCTTGCCTCATTTTCTGCATCACGGGTTTTTTTCTGCTGCAAATACATTCGCGCAGCCGCCCAGCCACATGGCCGATGGCAGGCCTTGGTGTCGTGGTCCCCCTTCTTCTCATTCTCCTGTTCATTCACTGAGGTTGACAATGCGTTCTCTGCTTACGGTTGCTGCAACGGGATTCCTTCTTACTCCGGCTTATGCCGCGGATATGAAAGTAACCGTGGAAATTCCACGCCTGACGGTTGCGGAATATCATCGCCCATACGTCGCCGTCTGGCTGGAAAGACCCGACCAGAGTTTCGTGGGCAATCTGGCGGTTTGGTACGACCTGAAAATGAAGGACCGGGAAGGGACCAAATGGCTCAAGGACATGCGTCAATGGTGGCGCAAGTCAGGCCGCGAGCTCACCATGCCGGTTGATGGCATCAGCGGAGCCACGCGGGCGCCCGGCGTGCATGAAGTGAGCTTTACAGGTCAAGCCGACGCTTTGGCCGGGCTGGCTGCCGGTGAGTATCAGCTTGTGGTGGAAGCCGCACGCGAGGTCGGCGGTCGAGAGCTCCTGCGCCTTCCATTCACATGGCCACCGCAGACATCTGCCGATGAGACAGCCAAGGGTGAACATGAGCTCGGCCTCGTGTCCATCAGTATCAACCCATGATTGCGTATTTCAAGGAAACCACAATGAAGATGACACTCAGCAAGATTGCGTTGGCAATTGCTTCCCTCATAGCCTTGGAATCATCGGCGCTGGCGCACAGAGCATGGCTCCTGCCGTCTGCCACGGTTCTTTCGGGTGAAGATCCATGGGTAACCGTTGATGCGGCAATTTCCAATGATCTGTTTTATTTCGAGCATCATCCAATGAGGTTGGATAACCTTGTGATTACGGCGCCTGACGGATCAAAAATCGATGCTCAGAACAGCAACACAGGCAAGTATCGTTCAACCTTCGATGTCAATCTGAAGCAGCCAGGCACCTATCGGATGGCTGTCGTGAATGATGGTTTGTTCGCCAGCTACAAGCTGAATGGTGAAAATAAACGGAGGCGTGGCAGCGCAAGCAAACTCAAGGATGAGATTCCAGCAGATGCGACGGATGTGAAGCTTACGCAGTCGAGCAGTCGCAACGAGATTTTCGTGACGTCCGGCAAGCCCAGCGAAGACAATCTCGCGGCATCCGGAAAGGGTCTGGAATTGTTGTTCGATACTCACCCGAATGATCTCTTCGCCAATGAAGAGGCCAAATTCCGTCTCGTTCTGGATGGAGCGCCGGTCAAAGGCGTCGAGGTTGAAATCGTGCCCGGCGGCAACCGGTATCGGGATAAGCTCAACGATGCAAAGGTCACTACCGGAGAAGATGGAAATTTTTCCATCACGTGGCCTACACCCGGCATGTACTGGATCGAAGCTTCGGTGCGCGACGAGAAAGCAACGGTCGAGGGTGCTCAAAGGCGCGCTTCATATGTGGCGACCTTCGAGGTTCTGCCTCAGTAAGCATGCGGCGCGTCGTTGTACCTTTAAGCTTGACGCCCATACCCATCGTCGTTTCCGCTCAAATTCACACATTTGACGGAACGACCATGGGGACGAGCTGGTCGGTCAAGATGGTCATTCCCAAGGGTCGTGATGCGGCGCCGCTGTATGGCGGCATCCAATGCGTATTGGACCAGGTTATCAGTGAGATGAGCACTTGGGAGACCGGGAGTTCCATCAGCCTGTTCAACGCGGCCCCCAGTGGGAGTTGGCATCATTTGCCAGCGGGTTTTTTCACCGTGCTTTCTGCCGCGCTTGAAGTCGCTCGTGATACTGGCGGGGCCTATGATCCGACTATCGGACCATTGGTGGATGCGTGGGGATTTGGCCCGGCAAGCACGGCTGCCGCCATCCCTGCCCAAGCTCTGCTGGACAGCGCTTGGACACGTGTTGGATGGGGCCGTCTCCTGTTGGACAATTCATGTCGATCCGCGTTTCAGCCGGGGGGAATCTCGCTCGATCTGTCATCCATAGCCAAGGGTTTTGCGGTTGACCGCATCGCCGGTTTTCTGGATGCGGCGGGTGTCGTCAGCTACCTTATCGAAGTGGGAGGTGAACTGCGCGGCGAGGGTGTGAAACCTGATGGTCACCCTTGGTGGGTGGCTCTGGAGGAGCCATCCCCATGTGCTGCGTCTCAGCCTTATGTGATCGCCTTGCATGGCCTTTCCATTGCGACGTCGGGAGATTACCGGCGCTTTTTTGAATGCGATGGGCAACGCTATGCGCATACCCTTGACCCGCGTACCGGAATGCCGGTCAAAAGTGGCCCAGCCTCCGTTACGGTCCTTCATGCAAGCTGCATGCACGCGGACGCCTTCGCCACTGCGCTTACCGTGCTTGGCGAGACCGAAGGGTATGATTTTGCCTTGCGTCACGGTCTTGCCGCGCGTTTCCTGATGCAAGAAGAGTATGAAGCAAAAGAGCGGGTCACGCCCGCCTTTGCAGCGATGCTGCAATGAATCCCATTTCCCGGATAGCATGGATAACGCTGGCAGGCGCAATCCTGAGCGTTGCTCTTTCCGCCAGTCTGCTCACTCTGTCGATTGAACGAA
>JBEBSP010000019.1:0-20778 GCA_040394255.1 Agaricicola taiwanensis
CAGGCCCAGCTGAGGCGTTGATACTGGGTGTCGAGGAATGCTGGTTCGTGGTGACGCGAACGATCGATTATATTGGAGGGTTATTTTCTGGCCGAGAATCTGCTGATCAGTTGAGCGGCCCAATCCGTATTGCCCAGGTTTCGGGTAAGGCCGCCGAACTTGGGGTGGCCCCCTTGATCCAGTTAATGGCCGTTCTTTCCGTTTCCATCGGTTTGCTGAATCTGTTTCCCATACCGATGCTCGATGGTGGGCATCTACTGTACTATCTTATTGAGGCATTGCGCGGACGCCCATTGAGCCCCCGGGTCCAGGAGTATGGTATGAGGGTCGGCTTGGTTTTGGTGTTCATGCTGATGATCGTCGCGACCACCAACGATATCACCCATTTATGGGCCCTGTGACGTGACATCGGGGCAACGTCGCGGGGAAAAACGAGCGCACCGCCGTAGATTGGGTTTGCAGGCAGGGCGAAAGCCGCTAGAAGCGAACGACTTACGCTTCCAAAAATGTGATACCTCGCTTCGGAAGCTACGGGGATAAACATGAGGGCCGGGACCCCAATGACCTTTGTTTGGCGTGTTTTTGGACGTCTGTCCGTTGTTGTAGCGCTTGGTGCAAGCGCTATCGTCGTATCTCCAGCCATCATTCCGTTGCATGGCGCGGCTCAAGCCCAAACGGCAAATTCGATTGTCGTGAGAGGGAATCAGCGCGTCGAAACGGATACGGTTCGGGCCTATTTCATACCTGGCCCTGGCGGGCGGCTCGATGCCGCCGCTGTTGATGATGGATTGCGGCGTCTCTACGCGACCGGTCTTTTCCAGGATGTCCGGGTTAGCCGCAATGGTGGTCACATTGTAGTGACTGTCGTTGAAAATTCCGTCGTTAATCGCGTTGATTTCAAGGGCAACAAGAAGGTCAAGGACGACGCGCTGGCGTCTGAGGTCCAATCCAAGGCTCGCGGACCTTTCAGCAGCAGCATTGTTCAGGCTGACGTGGAGCGCATCAAGGAAATCTATCGCCGTTCTGGACGCTCCGCTTCGAGCGTGGAGGCCAAGACGACCTCCTTGCAGAATGGGCGCGTGGACGTGATCTTCGAGATCAATGAAGGCGCAAAAACCAAGATTTCTTCGTTGGATTTCGTGGGAAATCAGGCGTTCTCGGATGGTCGTTTGCGCGATGAGATGACGACGACGCGATCTAATTTTCTGAGTTTTATCAAAACAAGCGATGTCTACGATCCGGACAGGCTGAATGCGGATTTGGAACTCGTTCGGCGGTTCTATATGAATCGCGGCTATGCTGATTTCCGCGTGGTTTCTTCCGTGGCGGATTTTGATGAGGGCAAGAATGCCTATTTCATCACCATTACGGTCGAAGAGGGTGCCAAATACAGCTTCGGTGATGTGGATGTGGAATCCAACGTCCCAGACGTGAATGCTGCCGGTCTGCGCAAGCTCGTTCAGACGAAGTCGGGGCGTACCTATAATGCGGAGCTCGTGGATAAGTCCGTCGAGGCGCTGTCCATCGAAGTGGCAACGCAGGGCTATGCGTTTGCCCGCGTTCGTCCGCGTGGTTCACGCGATTATGACAACCACAAGATTTCCGTCGCCTATGTCGTGGAAGAGGGACCTCGTGTTTACGTCGAACGGATCAATGTTCGCGGCAATACGCGCACCCGAGACTATGTGATCCGCAGGGAGTTCGATCTTGCTGAAGGCGATGCCTATAACCAGGCCTTGATCAATCGCGCTGAGCGGCGCTTGAACAATTTAGGTTATTTTGAGCGAGTGAATATCTCATCCGAGCCGGGCAGCGCTCCGGATCGTGTCGTTGTCAACGTCGATGTCGTTGATCAGGCGACCGGTGAGTTCTCTGTCGCGGGCGGATATTCGACCGCGGATGGAATCATTGGTGAAGTTGGGATTGCGGAAAAGAACTTCCTGGGTAGAGGGCAGTACGTAAAGCTGTCGGGTTCTTGGGGTGAAAAGAGCAATGGCTTCGAATTCGCGTTTACGGAGCCTTACTTCTTGGGGCGGCGCATCTCGGCAGGCTTCGATATTTATTCGAAGTACCGCGACAGCACAAACTATGCTTCGTATGAATCCGAAGTGATCGGGGGCGCGCTCCGGTTTGGATTGCCGATAACCGAAAACCTCCAGCTGGGTCTCAATTACCAGGCATACAATCGCGATATAACCATCCCTACGATATTCAAGGATAACATCCAGGGTAATGGTGAGGCTTCTGTTGGTCTCAAGCAGGCGGAAGGTGAAACGTTCACCTCGAGCGTAGGCTATTCGCTGGTTTATAACTCACTGGATAACAACCGAAATCCGAGCAAGGGCCTCTATGCCGAATTCCGGCAGGACTTTGCTGGTGTCGGTGGTGATGTGAATTTCATCCGGTCGACGGTTGATAGTCGCTATTACAGAGAACTTGGGGGCGATTTTATCGGCTTTGTACGGCTCCAGGGTGGTCATATCGCCGGATGGGGAGGTGAGGATCTGCGTGTCTTGGATCATTTCTACAAAGGTCCCGACCTCGTACGCGGATTTGCAACCTCCGGCATAGGCCCGCGGGATTTGAATTCCTCGAACCTGGATGCGATCGGCGGTACGGCTTATTTCGGCGGGACCTTGGAAGTTCAGTTCCCGATTTTCGGGCTGCCAAAAGACTTCGGCCTGAAAGGCGCAATTTTCGCGGATGCCGGAACGTTGTTTGATTACACGGGCGAAACAAATTTCGGCGCGAGCGGAAACATCAACGTTTGGGATGATGACCAGATCAGATCATCTGTGGGTGCTTCGCTGTTGTGGGCATCCCCGCTTGGACCTATCCGGTTTGACTACGCTTACGTGCTGTCAAGCGGTGACTATGATAAGGAACAGGCTTTCCGGTTCTCCGGTGGCGCAAAGTTCTGATACACGCCTATGGGCGGAACCGGGGTGCAGCGCACCCCGGTTTTTTTTTGAGTCTGGCTATGAGTAATCTCAAATTCTTTGACGATCCTGCCCCTCTGTCGGTGGGGGAGATTGCAGGCCTGATAAAAGCGGAACTGCATGGTTCCCAGAACCATATGGTGAACGGGATAGGCCCGCTCGATCAGGCTGGCCCCATGGATCTGTCCTTCCTTGATAACCCATCCTATCTGAACGATTTTATTCACACGAAAGCTGGGGCATGCATCGTCGCTCCCAAGTTTGTCGCCCGAGCACCCAAAGAGCTCACTCTCCTTGTTAGTGCGCAACCTTACCGGGCCTTCGCGACGGTGGCGGCGCATATGTTTCCCGCTGCGATGCGGCCCGAATCTGTTTTCGGAGGACGCGGGGTTTCCTCGGGAGCAATCATTCATCACGACGCCCGCATCGAGGCCGATGTGCAAGTTGATCCTGGCGTGGTGATCGGAGCCGGGGCGGAGATCGGCCGAGGCACCACCATTTGTGCAAATGCAGTCATTGGCCCCGGTGTCCGCATAGGGCGTGACTGCGCAATCGGACCATCCGCGACCTTAGTGCATGCATTCATAGGAAATCGTGTGATTGTGCATGCGGGCTGCCGACTGGGGCAGGACGGTTTTGGATTCGCTATGGGACCGTCTGGGCACCAGAAGATGCCGCAGATCGGCCGTGTCATCATTCAGGATGATGTTGAGATCGGTGCTGGTACCTGCATCGACCGCGGCGCCAATCGCGACACGATTGTGGGCGAGGGGACCAAAATCGATAATCTTGTCCAGATTGGCCACAACGTGGTGATCGGGCGTCATTGCGTGATAGTGGCCCAGACAGGTATTTCGGGTAGCGCGATACTTGACGACTTTGTTGTCCTGGGCGGTCAAGTCGGCGTGGTCGGCCATGTACGGATTGGAATGGGCGCTCAAATCGCCGGATCGAGCAATGTCAGAGAAGATGTGCCGGCGGGATCCCGTTGGGGGGGCACTCCGGCAAAGCCTTATCGCGAGTGGTTCAGGGAAATTACCACGCTGAAACGAATGGCGAACCAGGGCAAAAAAACCGAGGCAGAGTTGGATGCTGATCAAAAAATGGGAGGGGGGCAATGAATGATATGATTGCCAATGGACCAGCAACGCTGGAGTCCATCGATATTCTCAAAATTCTTGAGTTTCTGCCGCATCGTTATCCGTTCTTGATGGTTGACCGGATCGAGCAAATCCGCAGTGACGAGTTCTGTATCGGCATAAAGAATGTCACGATCAATGAGCCGCAATTTCAGGGGCATTTTCCAGGTGCTCCGGTTTTTCCTGGTGTATTGATCATCGAGGGTATGGCGCAAACAGCCGGAGCGCTTTGTGTTGCTAGCCGCCAAGCCCAAGCTTCACCCAAGCTGGTTTATTTCATGACCATCGATAAGGCTAAATTCCGCAAGCCGGTAATGCCGGGCGATACCATCGAGTATCATATGACAAAGCAGAAGCAGCGGCTGAACATGTGGTGGTTTCGCGGAGAAGCGAAGGTCAAAGGCCAAATAGTTGCTGAGGCGGAAGTGTCTGCCATGCTGGTGGACCGGTAATAAAATGTCAAAAATTCATTCTACTGCGGTAGTCGAGGATGGGGCGTCACTCGGCGCTGACGTTGAAGTCGGACCTTTTTCGTATATTGCTAGAGATGTCACGATAGGGGATGGCAGCGTATTGCACTCGCATGCTGTCGTGGTGGGACATACGACGGTAGGAGAGGGTGCGCGCATATATCCGTTTGCTTCAGTCGGCAGCGCGCCGCAGGACTTGAAGTATGCGGGTGAGCGCAGCCGGCTGGTGGTCGGGAAGAACGTGACCATAAGGGAGAATGTGACCATAAACCCCGGCACGGAAGGCGGGGGCGGTATCACCTCGATTGGGGATGATGTGTCGATATTGGCAGGAGCGCATGTCGCTCATGACTGTCAGATTGGCGACAAGGTGGTACTGGTGAATAACGTGATGCTGGCCGGGCATTGTGTGATCGGAGAACATGCCATTCTTGGAGGTGGCTCAGGCCTGCATCAATTCGTGCGCATCGGAGCCCATTCATTCGTTGGGGGCATGAGCGCAGTTGCCGCAGATGTCATTCCTTATGGCATGGTCTTGGGAAACAGGGCCAAGCTAACCGGCTTGAATATTATCGGCCTTAAGCGTCGCGGTTTTTCCAGAGATGAAATTCACGCCCTGAGGCAAGCCTATAGGCTCCTTTTTGCGAATGAAGGCACCCTTCGTGAAAGGGCTGATGACGTTGCCAAGTCCTATGAAGGGCAGCCGTTGGTTGAGGAAATCCTGGCCTTTATAGGAGAAGGCAGGGATCGACAGTTATGCACTCCGTCCGGTGATGGCGATATGGCGGGCTGAGTCATGGTGGCCGGCCCACTCGCCATCATTGCAGGTTCCGGGAATCTGCCGCTTGAGATTGGTTCGGCCGCTCTTGAAGCCGGGCATTCAATTTACATGGTGGGGCTGGTGGGAAATGCTGACCCGTCGATCGAAAAGTTTCCCCATATATGGGTGAAATTCGGCGAGTTGGGTAAGTTGTTCAGGCAACTTGCCATCTGGGAGTGCCGTGATCTCATTATCGTTGGTGGTGTGAATCGTCCTCATTTTAGCGAAATCGGATTTGATCTTGGAGCAGTGAAGAGTGTTCCAAATTTAACCCGTCTTCTGAAGGGCGGGGATGATAATGTTCTAAATGGCATTGTCGCTTTCTTCGAAAGTCATGGCTATACAATCGTAAGTCCAGTCGATATTGCAGCCCAGCTCTCTGCTTCAATTGGCCATGTCGGCAGCATTAAAGAAAGCGAAGGGAAATCAATTGACTACGGCTTTAGTTTATTAGGAGCTATGGCTCCTTTCGATGTGGGGCAGGCCGCAGTCGTGATTGACGAACGCGCGGTTGCCGTCGAAGGGATCGAAGGTACTGATCTCATGCTGGAACGTATCGCTGATCTGCGCTCAATTGGCCGGTTACGGACCAGGGGGCGCGCTGGCGTGCTGGTAAAAGCTCCCAAGCGTGGCCAGAACATGAAAATCGATTTGCCGACAATCGGGCCCCGAACCATTGCCTTGGCCATCGAAGCCGGATTGTCGGGCATCGCCATTGCCGCCGGTGGCGTCTTGATCGTGGAGCGGAAACAGGTGATCGAAAAAGCGAACGAAGCAAATTTGTTCATTGTCGGAAAGCAATGGACCGTAATGACCGCGTCTGCGGGTGGGATGTGATGCGTTCGCTTGATGTTGCGATCATTGTTGGAGAAGAGTCCGGAGATCAACTCGGCTATAAACTGATGCAGGCGTTGAAAGAAGCCACGGGGGGGGCGATAAGCTTTCGTGGCATTGGTGGTTCACGCATGGAACAGGAAGGTTTTGTCAGCCTTTTTCCTCTTCATGAGATAGCCGTGATGGGGCTGACAGCAGTCTTGCCGCGACTGCCGATAATCATGCGTCGCGCATATCAGGTTATAGACGCTCTTGTGGCCACAGCTCCAGACTTGCTCATCATAATCGATAGTCCGGATTTCACACATGCTGTTGCAAAGCGTGTCCATACCCGAATGCCATACCTTCCGATTGTGAACTATGTCTCACCCTCGGTATGGGCCTGGCGACCAGGACGCGCGCGCAAGATGCGATCCTATGTTGATCATGTGCTGGCCTTGCTTCCTTTCGAGCCGGAGGTGCATCTGAAGCTTGGCGGGCCTCCATGCACCTATGTTGGGCATCCCCTGATTGAGCGGCTGGATGAGTTCACGCCAAGTGCCAGTGAACTGTCCGCAAGAGATCGGTCGAAAGATGTGCTGGTTTTGCCCGGTAGCCGACGCGCTGTTGCCGCTCGAATGCTGCCGATATTCAGAAAGACAGCAGAAAACTTTCCAGATGCCACATTCACGATACCCGCGGTTCCAACTCTTGCCGATTGGCTCACAGCTGAGACATCAACCTGGTCAATTCCAGTTCGGATAGTGCAGGGTGAATCTGAGAAGCTGAAGGCATTTCGACAGGCATGTTGCGCTCTTGTTTGCTCCGGAACATCCTCTCTGGAGCTTGCTCTCGCGGGAGTGCCAATGGTTGTCGCTTACCGCGTGCCCATGCTCGAGGCCATCTTCCTTCCTCTTGTCAAAGTTCCATCAATTGTTCTGCCAAACCTGATTATTGGCCAGAATGTCATCCCCGAGTTCCTTCAAGGACCATGCCGCCCCGAAGTCCTGCGCCCAGCCTTAAAAGATATTTGTGGCGATACGTCTAAGCGTGCAGAGCAGATAAGCGCCTTCTCCAGATTGAGAGAGCTTATGAGCCTTGGAGGTGAAAAGCCATCACACCGGGCAGCCAGAATTGTTCTTGAAGTATTTGAACAAAAAACGGGGCGCAGAGCGCCCCGTTCATAGCTAGCCGTCGATTACCGTCGCTGGGCAATGCTCACATAGTCACGGCGGGCATGGCCTGTGTAGAGCTGCCGGGGCCGTCCGATGCGCTGGCTCGGATCTTCGATCATTTCTTTCCACTGGGCGATCCAGCCGACAGTACGTGCCAAGGCAAAGAGGGCCGTGAACATCGATGTCGAGAAGCCCATGGCCTTCAGCGTAATACCGGAATAGAAATCGATATTGGGATAGAGCTTCTTTTCGATGAAATATTCATCCTTCAGAGCGATCCGTTCAAGCTCCATGGCCACATCGAGGAGAGGGTCATCCTTGATGCCCATCTCGCTCAGCACTTCATGGCATGTCCTCTGCATGATCTTCGCGCGAGGATCATAATTCTTATAAACCCGGTGCCCGAATCCCATCAGACGGAAGGGATCATTCTTGTCCTTCGCCTTGGCGACATACTGAGGGATACGATCCGGGGTACCTATTTCCTCAAGCATTTGAAGCGCAGCCTCGTTTGCGCCGCCATGGGCAGGTCCCCACAGGCAGGCGATACCGGCGGCTATGCACGCAAATGGATTGGCTCCGGATGACCCGGCAAGGCGGACAGTGGATGTTGACGCATTCTGCTCATGATCGGCGTGAAGGATGAAGATACGGTCCAATGCACGAGCAAGGACTGGATTGACCTTATATTCCTCGCAAGGAACGGCGAAGCACATGTGCAGGAAGTTGGCGGCGTAATCGAGATCATTACGAGGGTAAACGAAAGGCTGCCCGATGGAGTATTTATAAGACAGTGCGGCAAGCGTAGGTATTTTTGCAATCATGCGGATGGAGGCAATTTCGCGCGCCATTGGGTCGGAAATGTCCGTCGAGTCATGATAGAAGGCTGACAGGGCGCCCACAGAGCCGACAATAACCGCCATGGGATGAGCATCACGGCGGAAGGCTGTGAAGAAGCGCATCATCTGTTCATGCACCATGGTATGGCGCGTGACGCGGAAATCAAAGTCGGCCTTTTGAGCCGGCGTTGGCAAATCCCCATAGAGCAGCAAATAGCATGTTTCGAGAAAATCGCCATGCTCCGCAAGCTGTTCGATCGGATAGCCGCGGTAGTTCAAAATTCCAGCATCGCCGTCGATATATGTGATTTTGGATTCACAGCTTGCAGTTGAAGTGAAGCCTGGGTCGTAGGTGAACATTCCCGTATCGCCGTAAAGCGATGAAATATCGACGACACTTGGTCCGATTGAGCCCTTCCGGATGTTAAATTCAAACGATTTGTTGTCGACGATCAGCGTACCGCTATTGTCAGTCATGGTCCCGAAGCCCCTTTTTCGAAGGTTTTGACTCAGGCCGAGCCGAGGTGAGAAAAGTGCTTTAAACGTGGGAAAACACCCCTTGTCTAAAGGTATTTAAGTTGTTTCTGGCGTAGCCGAAACGGCTGCGCACTGCAAGCTTGTCAGCCTGATTGATCCGCAAGCCTGGCAAGGCTTTCTTCACGGTCGAGCGCCTCCAGGACGTCGAATATCGGGGGAGACACTACGCGCCCGGTCAGGGCGGCCCGAAGCGGTTGCGCAATCTGCCCAAGCTTTACATTGTGATCCTGAGCGAAGGCTCTCACCGATTCCTCCACGGATGATGCCGTCCACAGGGAAAGTGCGGCCAGTTGGGGCGTCAACAACGAGAGTAACTTTTGCGCCTCTGGAGCAAGAACCGAGGAGGCCTTGTCATCGAGTTTCAACGGACGCTCGGAGAACAGGAAGCTTGCGCTATCCAGGAGTTCCACGAGCGTTTTGGCGCGCTCCTTCAAGGCGGGAAGCAATTTCTCGAAAATTGGCCACAGCCCTTTGTCCAGCCTTTCCATTGCATCCGGCCCGTCCGGCAAATAGGGGAGGGCCTTACGGAATGCATCGAGAAGATCTGCGTCTGACATGGCGCGCATATAGTGGCCATTGATGTTCTCGAGCTTGGCGAAATCGAAGCGGGCCGGAGATTTTCCAACCCCCTGCAAGCCAAATGCGTGGATCATATCCTCCGTTGAGAAAAACTCCTCGTCCCCGTGGCTCCAGCCAAGTCGGACAAGATAGTTCCTCAACGCTGCTGGCAGATAGCCAAGCGCACGATAGGCTTCAACCCCCAGTGCGCCGTGCCGCTTGGACAGTTTGGCGCCATCCGGTCCATGTATGAGCGGAATATGGGCCATCTCCGGAACAGGCCAATCCAGTGCAGCATAGATTTGCATCTGACGTGCGGCATTGGTGAGGTGGTCGACACCCCGGATGACATGGGTGATGCCCATGTCATGGTCGTCGACCACAACAGCAAGCATGTAAGTCGGTGTGCCATCCGAACGAAGCAGCACTAGATCATCGAGGTCCGCATTCGGAATGACGACACGCCCCTGGACCGCATCATTGATCGCGGTCTCGCCTTCGCGCGGCGCCTTCAACCTGACGACAGGTTTAACGCCGACTGGTGCCTCCTGAGGAGTACGATCGCGCCACCGTCCATCATAGCGAGGGGGACGTCCCTCGGATTGGGCTATGCGCCGCATTTCATCCAATTCTTCGGGCGTTGAATAGCAATGATATGCGCGGTTTGCGGACAATAACTCGTCGACGACCAGACGATGCCGCTCGGCTCTGGAAAATTGGAAGACCGGCTCCTCGTCCCAATCCAGCCCAAGCCAGGCAAGACCGTCAAGTATGGCATCGATGGCCTCGTTCGTTGAGCGCGCCCTGTCGGTGTCCTCAATCCGCAGAAGCATCTTCCCGCCAGCAGCCTTGGCGAAGAGCCAATTGAATAGTGCCGTGCGCGCACCTCCAATGTGCAGGAAACCCGTGGGTGAGGGGGCGAAACGGGTGACGACTTTATCTGACATGGTGTTGGGCTAACGCTCGATGGAACAAAGCACCGGCTGTAAGCCGTGCGCCGCTCGTGTAACATGCCCCGCTACGCGGAGAAACTGGGGAGCGCTCTCTGTCTGACGAAAGACCGTTATCCCGCATCCAGACATATGTCACGACGATAGCCATTGGTGGCAGGGGGCGTCGTGCCCGAAGTCTGCATTTTCCTGCCATCGGTTCTCTTTTGGCTGAAGAAAGCAGTTGGGGGCGCTTCTTCCTTTGGGTTCCGGCTGTGTTCGGGGCGGGAATGCTCATCTATTTTGCGGCCGAACGGGAACCTTCACTGCTTTTTGCAGGTGTGGTTGCCGTCACGATGATCGGAGCCGCATGGCTGGCGCGGCGCCGCATCATCGCCGGCCCCGCACTGATGGGAATAGCGGCGCTGGTGGCGGGTTTTGCTTTGGCTGCTGCGCGAACCAGCGCGGTCGAAAACACGGCTTTGGCAAAACCCGTCCGCGCGGAGGTGATCGGGACGGTAGATCGTGTCGAGCGGCGTCCACGTGGATATCGTTTGTGGATCACTGTCGAACGAATGACAGGCAACATCGACGAGTTGCCAAAGCGAATGCGCATTGTTGTTGCCCGTAAGGGTTCGGAGCCGCCCATCGGGGCTTTGGTCAAGCTCAAGGGATTATGGCGACCTCCACCTGGTCCTGTCCGTCCGGGTGGGTACGATTGGGCGCGAGAAGCTTATTTCATGAAAATTGGTGGTGTCGGTGTTGCCGATGGTCCACCGGATATCGTCAATCCTGCCCCACAAAAGTCTCTGGAACGGTGGTGGCAAGCGGCGATCAGCGACACCCGTTCCAATATTGCCGATCGTATCACTTCGGTGATTCCGGGAGCGACCGGTGCGATCGCGGTCTCACTGGTCGTCGGTGAGAGGGGGCCAATTCCTGAGGCGATCAATGAAGCGATGCGCATATCTGGCCTCACTCACGTGCTTTCCATTTCGGGATTGCATATGGCGCTTTTTGCTGGAGCCATATTCTGGGCGGTACGCATTTTGTTGGCGTCCATAGGCCCGGTTGCGCTCCGTCATGCCATTAAGAAATGGTCCGCCGTCGCCGCCGCTTTTGCCGCCTATGGCTACCTGCTGCTTTCCGGAGCCGATGTTGCTGCGCAACGCTCATTCCTGATGGCTTTGGTGTCCTTCGTCGCGATCGCCTGCAACAGGGTGGCCATATCCGCCCGCTCCATCGCTCTGGCTGCCCTTGCTCTGTTGCTGCTCAAGCCGGAGGTTGTGCAATCAATCAGCTTCCAGATGTCCTTTGCAGCCGTGCTTGCGCTCGTGGCTTTGTATGAAATGTGGCGTGAGCGCCCGCCTTCTGCCGAGATTTCATCGAGCAAGATCAAACGGTTCATACTGGTTTCCCTAGGAGGAATGATCGTAACAACCATTGTTGCCGGATTGGCTACCGCGCCATTCGGGGCGTACTATTTCCAACGAACAGGCATCTATTCAGTTCTTGCCAATCTCCTGGCCCTTCCGATTGTCGGCGCCATCATCATGCCGGCCGCGGTTGCGGGTCTTGCACTTCTGCCTTTCGGCCTGGACGCGCCGGCGTGGATACTGATGGGCTGGGGCATCGATGGAATGACTGCCGTCGCAAGGCACGTGGCGCATCTGCCATATGCCGCTTGGCATTCACATGCCTTTGGGCCGGCGGCATTCACTCTGATGGTTTTCGCGCTCACATGGGTTTGTTTATGGCGAACGGTATTACGCTGGCTGGCAGTTGTTCCCTTGACGATAGGCCTCGCAGTAGCCGGCACGACAGAACCTCCCGACGTCTACATAGAACCGGAAGGGCGCGCCATGGCGGTGCGCCATACAGATGGCCGATTGCGCATCGCTGGCATAAGATTTGCGCGCTTCGCAGCGGATTCCTGGCTTTCTGCGGACGGCGATGAACGTCGGAATACTGACCGTTCGGTGTCGTCAGACGTGCTATGCGATCGCTTTGCTTGTCGGTTGACGCTTCCCAACGGGCGGGCAGCAACCTTGGCATGGACGTATCATGCCTTGAACAGAGATTGTGGACGTTCAGCCTTGATCGTCACGCGGCTTGTGGCGCCTCCCGGCTGCAGGTCAACCGCAACCGTGGTCGATGCCAAGGATCTTGCAGAACGTGGCGCGATATCTCTCAAGCTCCGGGATGGGAAATTTGAAATGCAGTCTGTCCGGCAACCGCGGGAAGAGCGCCCATGGTTCAATCGCCCGTCTCTGCGCGGCCCAAACTTTCCAGTCGAGCAGCAACTGGAAATAACGGAAGATCCTTCGGTGGACCCGGGCGACGAGGATTATGTGGAGGCGGATGACGAACGGAAATGACCAGTTCAATAGCGGCGGATCAAGCCCACCAGCTTACCTTGGATCGCGACGCGATCCGGGCCGAAAATGCGGGTTTCATAGGAAGGATTTGCCGCTTCCAGGGCAATGGAGGCGCCTTTACGGCGTAGACGTTTCAGAGTTGCCTCTTCGTCATCGATCAAGGCAACCACGATGTCTCCGGAATCAGCATTCTCAGCCTTGCGGATGACAACCAGGTCGCCGTCCAGAATGCCGGCTTCAATCATCGAGTCACCCCTGACCTCAAGAGCGTAATGCTCACCTCGGGTCAGAATGTCCGGAGGAACACCGACGGTATGGCTTTGCGATTGAATGGCTGAAATCGGTGTTCCGGCTGCTATCCGGCCCATGACTGGGACCATCACCGTCTCTCCAAGCCCAGCGTCAGTCGTTGAATGAGGGGCTTTTGGTCGACGGCCGAGATCGCCATCGATCACACTTGGCTGGAATTTGCTCGCAGGGCGGCCGAACCCAGGAGAAGAGGACTCGGGCATCCTCAGGATTTCCAAAGCCCTGGCCCTGTTGGGCAAACGGCGGATGAACCCTCGTTCCTCCAAAGCCGTAATGAGTCGGTGAATTCCTGATTTAGAACGCAGATCGAGCGCATCCTTCATCTCGTCAAACGAAGGCGGAACGCCGGTTTCCTTGAGACGCTCATTGATGAACCGGAGCAGTTCATGCTGCTTTCGAGTGAGCATTGGAATCCTCAATCCATGAAACAAATCACGAACGCAGCCTATGTGTTCTTCTTGTGTTCTGCAACGTCTTTGATGATCAGGAAGATTGATCGAGAGGCATGATAAGGCATTTTTCTCCGGCCACGGCTTCAGGGGCATAGGGCGGGCGCCGAATGAGAGCATCAGCCTGGGCCATCGTGCTCATCAGGGATGAATCTTGGTTTTCAAAGGGATAGGCGGAGGTTTCTCCATCGAGGCCGGTCCTCAGGAGTGCTCGGATGTAATGCTCGCGAGGGCCATTTGAAGGCAACGCACTTCCAAGGCCAACCGTGTGGAAGGAGGGAGGAACGTCCGCCCTGTTTTGAAGTGCGCGCAGGAGTGGCCGGAGATACAGCAGCGCACAGACATGAGCGGAGACGGGATTGCCTGGCAGGCCAAGAACGCGTGTTTGCCCCAGTGTGCCATACAGCATGGGTTTCCCCGGCTTCATGGCTATCTTCCAGAATCCATACTGGTAACCCGCGTCACCAAGCACTTCATGGACGAGATCGTGATCCCCGACCGAGACGCCCCCGAATGTCACCAGGATGTCCGAATTGAGTTCGCTCACCTGTGCAATGGCCTCGAGCAAGGAAGCCCTGTTGTCCGGAACAATGCCTAGGTCGACGCACTCGCCGCCATTGGCCTGGACCAAACCCGCGACAGCAATGCTGTTCGTCGCGATGATCTGGTCGGGGCCAGGCACGGAACCGGGAGAAACCAGCTCATCTCCTGTAGAAAGAAGTGCAACCCGTGGTCTGCGGTGGACCTGCAGAAGGGCATGCCCAAGCCCTGCGGCAAGTCCAAGGTCGCGAGGAGACAGGACGCGCCCGGCCAAGATGTGCTCATCGCCGGACCTGAAGTCTATTCCCGCCATACGGATATTCTGGCCGATTTGGACGGTGGTGTTTGCAACAATGCCATTGCCGGTTTGAGCGGTATCTTCTTGAATGAGAACCGCATCGGCGCCCTCAGGGACAGGCGCGCCGGTAAATATGCGGACAGCTTCTCCAGCTTTGAGACTGCCGGAAAAACCAGCGCCGGCCCTGGATGAGCCTATGACGTCGAGATACCCGTGAGGGCGCACATCCTCGGCTCGCACGGCGTAGCCATCCATCGCCGATGAGTGGAACGGCGGCTGTGTTCTCAAGGCTTGCAATGGCTGGGCAAGCACCCGCCCCAAACCTTCGTGCAAGGAAACGGTTTCAAGCTTCAACGGCTGGACACCGGCGAGGATTCGGCTGCGGGCTTCATCCACGGACAGCATGGGCGCTAGCTCTCCGAGGCGCGCCAGTCGCCTGATCGCCCACCTGATTTCTCAAGAAGGCGCACACCCTCCAGCCGCATGCCCCGGTCCACCGCCTTGGTCATGTCGTAGATCGTCAGGCAGGCGACCGTCGCGGCTGTAAGTGCTTCCATTTCGACGCCGGTTGGCCCGGTGACTTTGGCCGAGGCTTCGACGCGGAGCCCGCCGCGCTGGTGATCCGCTGTGATATCAACGCTTACCTTGGTGAGCGGCAGCGGATGGCAGAGTGGAATGAGATCGCTCGTCCGCTTGGCCGCCATGATGCCCGCCAGACGCGCCGTACCGATGACGTCGCCCTTCTTCGCATTGCCTCGCAGGATCAGCTCCAGCGTTTCGGAGGCCATGATGACGTAGGCTTCCGCCACCGCGACCCGGACCGTCGCGGGCTTGCCGGAGACATCGACCATATGGGCTTCGCCGGTCTCGTCGAGATGCGTCAGGCGTGGCCCGGGCATCGCTCAGACCGGCGTCACGGCGAGGAGATTACGCGTCGCCTGGGTCACATCCTCTTGACGCATAAGGCTTTCTCCCACGAGCACGGTGTTGACGCCGACCCTGGACAGGCGGGCGATGTCCGCGCTTGTGAAGATGCCGCTCTCGCCCACCACGATCCGGTCGGCTGGGACCAGGGGAGCGAGCCGCTCGGTCGTTTCCAGCGAGACCTCGAAGGTCCTCAGGTTGCGGTTGTTGATGCCGATCAACCGCACGTCAAGCTCAAGAGCACGTTGGAGTTCAGGCTCGTCGTGAACCTCGACGAGGACATCCAGGCCAAGCTCCCCGGCCGTTTTGACCAAGACCTTGGCCTCGGCATCGGTTACGGCGGCCATGATGACCAGAATACAGTCCGCGCCCCAGGCACGGGCTTCATGCACTTGATAAGGATCGTACAGGAAGTCCTTGCGAAGGCATGGCAATCCACTCGCCTCACGCGCTTGCGTCAGGAACTCCGGCGCGCCCTGGAAGGAGGGGCCGTCGGTCAGGACCGACAGGCAGGTCGCGCCCCCCTCGACATAGGCGCGGGCGAGGGCCGGCGGGTCAAAATCCTGACGAATCAAGCCCTTGGACGGACTGGCCTTCTTGATCTCGGCGATCAGGGCCGTGCCGCCGGCCTCGATCCGCTCGGCGATCGCGCCGGCGAAGGAACGGATCGGTGAGCGGAATCCAGCCGCAGCTTCGAGCGCACGGACCGCAGTTTGCGCCTTGGCCGCAGCAATCTCCCGCCGTTTGTAGATTTCGATCCGGGCAAGGATATCGGTCATGGCTTGCTACCTGTTCGATGCCGCGACGAGCGCGTCGAGCCGGGCGAGCGCGGCTCCGCTGTCGATCGCCTGCTGGGAGAGGGTGACGCCCTCGCGGAGATCGCTGGCCTTTCCGGCCACGACCAGCCCCGCGGCGGCGTTGATGACCGCGATGTCGCGGTAGGCGTTGCGGGCGCCCTGGAGCACCTCGCGCAGGGCCTCGGCGTTGCGGGCCCCGTCGCCGCCCTTGAGGTCCTCCGGCCGCGCGCGGGCGAGGCCGACCTCCTCGGGTGTGATCTCCGAGACGGCGATCCGTCCGCCGTCCAGCCGCGCCACGGTGGTCGGGCCGGTGGTGGTGATCTCGTCGAGACCGTCGGAGCCATGCACCACCCAGAAGCTTTCGCTGCCCAGGGCCTTCAGCGCCTCGGCCACCGGTTCGACCCAGGCCCTTGCGAAGACGCCGACCATCTGGCGCGTTACCCCGGCGGGGTTGGAGAGCGGTCCGAGCAGATTGAAGATGGTGCGCACGCCAAGCTCGGTCCGTGCGGGCCCGACGTGGCGCATGGCGCTGTGGTGGTTGGGTGCGAACATGAAGCCGATGCCGGCCTCTGCGATGCACTTCCCGATCCGTTCGGGATCAAGGTCGAGATTGACGCCCAGCGCGGCCAGCGCGTCGGCCGCCCCGGACTTCGACGACAGGGCCCGGTTGCCGTGCTTGGCCACGGGCACGCCGCAGCCGGCGGCGATGAAGGCGGCGCAGGTGGAGACGTTGTAGCTGCCGGAGCCGTCGCCGCCGGTGCCGACGATGTCGATCGCTCCCGCCGGCGCCGTGACCCTGGTCATCTTGCCGCGCATGATCGAGACCGCTCCGGCGATCTCGTCGACGGTTTCGCCGCGCACGCGCAGCGCCATCAGGAAGCCGCCGATCTGCGCGGGCGTCGCCTCGCCGGACATGATGACCTCGAAGGCGGCCTCGGCCTCGGCGCGGGTGAGGGGCGCGCCGCCGGCGACCTTGGCGATATGGGGCTTGAACGCGTCCATGGTCACAATCCCAGCCGCCCGAGCAGGGTGGCCTTGTGCGCCTTCCAGTCGCGCGCGATCTCCAGGAAGTTGGCGAACATCACGTCGCCCTGCTCGGAGGCGATGCTTTCCGGGTGGAACTGCACGCCGTGGACCGGGTGCGAGCTGTGCGAAAGGCCCATGATGATGTGGTCGTCCGTCTCGGCGGTGATCTCAAGGTCTTTCGGCAGGGTTTCGCGGTCGACGATCAGGGAATGATAGCGGGTGGACTGGACCGGGCCGTTGATGCCCCGGAACACGCTTTTGCCGCCGTGCCGCACGGTGGAGACCTTGCCGTGGACCGGCACCGGCGCACGCACCACATCGCCGCCGTAGACATCGCCGATCGCCTGAAGACCGAGGCATATGCCGAAGATGGGTATGTCCGGCCCGGCGCGGCGGATCAGGTCGCAGGAAATGCCGGCTTCGCGGGGCGTGCAGGGGCCGGGCGAGATCACGATGGCGTCGGGCTCGGCGGCGATGGCCTCGTCGACGGTGATCTTGTCGTTGCGATGCACCGCCACGTCGGCGCCGAGGCGGGCGATGGCGTGGAACACGTTGAAGGTGAAGCTGTCGTAGTTGTCGATCAGGAGAACGCGGGTCATGGTCTGTCTCGATGTCGTGGGAGGAGGGGGATTGGCCTCACTCCGCGCGCCATCGCTCCGCATGGCGTAGAGCATTATGTAGCATAGCTCGAATTCGTGGCCCATCCTTCGAGACGCCTTGCTGCGCAAGGTTCATCAGAATGAAGCGCAAGGTGCGGAGGCGGTGAAAAATGAGCTTCCCAAGCCCGCAAACCTCATCCTGAGGGATCGCGAAGCGATCGTCACGAAGGATGGGCCGTATATTCAGATCCTTGCCCGAACGCGCCATCGCCGCCATCACTGCCCCCGCCGCGCGCTGCTGGCGAAGCGGACGGCTTCCTCGGCCGCGCGGAACAGCGCTTTCGCCTTGTTCACGCATTCCTGCTGCTCGCTCTCCGGCACGGAATCCGCGACGATGCCCGCCCCGGCCTGGACATACATCCGGCCGTCCTTCACCACCGAGGTGCGCAGCGCGATGCAATTGTCCATGTCGCCGTTGGCCGAGAAATAGCCGACGCAGCCGGCATAGACCCCGCGCTTGTCCTTCTCCAGCTCGTCGATGATCTCCATGGCGCGGATCTTCGGCGCGCCCGACACGGTGCCCGCCGGGAAACCCGCCGACAGGGCCGACAGGGCGTCGTGATCGCGGCTGATCCTGCCCTCGACGTTGGAGACGATGTGCATGACGTGGCTGTAGCGCTCCAGGAAGAAGCGGTCCGTGACCTCGACCGTTCCCACCTGGGCCACCCGGCCGACGTCGTTGCGGCCCAGGTCGAGCAGCATGAGGTGTTCGGCCCGTTCCTTGGGGTCGGCCAGAAGTTCCTCGCCCAGCGCGATGTCCTCGGCTTCCGTGGCGCCGCGCGGCCGTGTGCCCGCGATCGGCCGGATGGTCACCTTGCCGTCGTTCAGGCGCACGAGGATTTCGGGGCTCGACGACACGATCTGGAAGCCGCCGAAGTCCAGATAGACCAGGAAGGGCGCGGGGTTGACCCGCCGCAGGGCGCGGTAGAGCGAGAAGGCGGGAAGCTCGAACGGGCTTTCGAAGCGTTGCGACAGCACCACCTGGAAGATGTCGCCCGCCGCGATGTACTCCTTGGCGCGCGCCACCATCGCCTTGAATTCCTCCGGCGTGGTGTTCGACACGGGGACGGCCACGGGCAGCGCGGTCACGGGCGCGGCGTCCTGTCTCGGCACGGGCCGGTCGAGGGCGTCCAGCACATCGGTCAGCCGGTTGACGGCGCGCTCCAGCGCGGCCTTCGCCGGCATCGAAGCATCGGGGCGCACCGGCGTGACCACCGTGATCTCGTCGCGCACGGCGTCGAAGATCAGGAGGATGGTCGGGCGGATGAAGGTCGAATCCGCCACGTCCATGCGGTCCGGCTTGGCCTCCGGCAGCTCTTCCATCTGCCGGACCATGTCGTAGCCGAGATAGCCGAAAATACCCGCTGACATGGGCGGCAGTTCGCCCGGCATGTCGGCGATGCGTGAGTCCGCGATCAGGCGGCGCAGCGCATCCAGCGGTGGCTCGTCGCACGGCTCGAAGGCCCGCGCGTCGGACAGCGCCTTCCGGTTGATCTCCGCGACGCCGTCGCGGCAGCGCCAGATCGTGTCGGGAGCGAGGCCGATCATGGAATAACGCCCGCGCACGGCGCCGCCTTCCACCGATTCCAGCAGGAAGGTGTTGGCCTTGCCGTCCGCGACCTTGAGGAAGGCCGAGACGGGCGTTTCAAGGTCCGAGACCAGCGTGGTCCAGACGACCTGGGCCTCGCCGGCATCGTAACGGGCGGCGAAGGCGCCGAGCGGCGGTTCAAAACGCATGGGCTACGCTCAATTGACCGGCGCGTCGCCGAGAGCCGCGTTCAGCGCCGCCTGATTGACGGTGGCGCCCAATTCGCTCTGGCGATGGGTGACATAGGAGGTGGCGATGTCGTTCTGGAGCGCTTCCGACAGGCGCGTCGCAAGCTGCTTGGCCGCATCCGCGTCGGGATCGAACGGCGGGGTTTCGCTGGCGGTGACCTGGAACACGATCTGGGTGTTCTCCTGCGGCCCCTGGGCCGATCCGAAACCTTCGACCGGCGTGGCGAACACGCGCGTGGCCACCACGCGGCCGAGATCGCCCGCGCCTTGCTCGCGCTTGATCCCGCTTGCGGTCTGGACCGTGAGGCCATCGGCCGAGGCGGCATCCGCCAGCGTCGCCCCGTCCTTCAGGCGCTTGACGAGATCATCGGCCTTGGCCTGGAGCCGCTTGGCCGTCTCCTCGTTGCGCCAGGCATCCTCGACGCGGGCGCGCGCTTCCTCGAAGGTGCGTTCGCGCGCCGGCAGGATATCGGTGACATCGAACCAGACATAGCCGTTGCCTTCCGTGCGGACGGCGTCGTTTTCCACGCCGATGTCGGATTCGAAGGCCGATCCCAGCAGGGCCGGGGCGGGCGCGGGCAAGTCCACCGCGTTGCCGTCGGGACCCTTGCCCTCGGCGTCGACGGCCTCGACGGTGCGGACCTCAAGACCGTTCTTGGCCGCCACCTCCTCCAGCGTCATGCCGCCGAGGCGCTCCTCCTCGATGGCGTCATGGCGCTTGACCGTCTCGGCCTGCGCGTGTTCGGCGGCGATCTCTCCGGCCAGTTCCTCGCGCACCTCCTCGAACGGCTTGGTCGAGCCGGCCTCGATGGCGCGCACGCGCACCAGCGCGGGGCCGAAGGTGCCCTGCACCGGCTCGCTGACGGCGCCTTCGGCGAGAGCGAATGCGGCATCCCCGACCACATGGTCGATCACCTGGTTGCGCGTCAGCATACCCAGCGAGATCGCGTCGACGGTCTGGCCCTGTTCGGTGACCAGTTCCTCGAAGCTCTTGCCCGACGCTTTGGCTTGGGCGGCGTCCTCGGTGGAGCCGAAGCGCAACTGGTCGATGGTGCGCCGCTCCGGCGTGGCGTAGCGCGCCTTGTTCTGCTCGTAGCGGGCGCGCAGGTCCTCGTCCGATACCGAGGCGGGATCGGCAAGTCCCTCCGGCGTCAGCGCCAGGAGGCTCAGCTTGCGGTATTCCGGCGCGCGGAAGGCGTCCTTGCGCTCGTCGAAGAAGGCTTTCAACGCGGCCTCGTCGGGCAGCGCGATCTCGCCGAGGGATTCCGGCGTGAGGGTCACATGGGAAATGGTCCGGGCCTCGCTGGAATAGCGGTGCGCGGCTTCCAGCAGCGGCCTGGGCGCGGTCACCGGGCCGGTGAGGGATTCGGTGACCTCGCGGCGGCGCAGGAACTGGCGCTGCT
>JBEBSP010000020.1:0-20772 GCA_040394255.1 Agaricicola taiwanensis
GACGAGCAACTGGGCCGGATCGAGAAACTGGCCGAGGCCGCGCGCGGGTTCCACCAACTGACCGCGCCGTTGCGCGATCTGTGCCGCCGGTCGTCGCGGCGGCGCGATGAGCCGTCCGCCGAAACGGATCTGTCGGAAGCGGCTGCCATCTGAAGCCAGTCCGCCTTGCAGGACGCGCTTCGGCTCGGTAGTGACGCGTCATGCCTTGAGGGATGACGGAGTTTTCGCAGTGAGCACGATCCAGTTCGACGACTTCCTGAAGGTCGACATTCGCGTGGGCGTCATCGTGGAGGCCGAGCCCTTCCCCGAAGCGCGCAAGCCCGCGATCAAGCTGAGGATCGATTTTGGACCCGGGATCGGCGTCAAACGATCGTCGGCCCAGATCACGCGGCATTACACGCCCGAGACGCTGATCGGGCGGCAGGTGCTGGCGGTGGTGAATTTCCCGCCGCGCCAGATCGGCAAGGTGATGTCCGAGGTCCTGACGCTCGGTGTCCCCGATGCGGATGGAGAGGTCGTGCTGCTTCAGCCGGAACGGGGCGTGCCGATCGGCGGGCGGATGTTCTGACTGTTGCCCTGATGAGAAGTATCCATGCGGCATGCAACCGTTAAGCTTTTCTGCACGGGTCTGGGGTTTCACTGGAATCTGGTCGCCATAACCCGCTTGAGGCCCGCATGGCCGTGATCGCCGCGACGAACCAGCAAACGCAAGGCCTGCCGACTGCTTCCACAAGCGGCAAGGGCGCCGCCGTGCCGGCATCGGCCACGGCGGGCTCGGCCCGTTCGCCCGTGGATGCTGGGACCGATACGCGTGCTCCCGCCGTCACGCTGGAACTGTCGCCGCATGCCAGGGCGCTACTGCAGGGCCAGCAGATCCTTCAGGCCCTTCCGAAGTCATTCGACGAACTGGTGACGCAGAAGACGACGGATTTCGCCAAGAGTCTTGTCGCTGCGTTCACCGCCGAACACATTCCGCTGGATGAAGCCATCGCGCTGCGGGTCGACCGTTCGGGGACCATCCACGCCGAGGGTCCCTACAAGGAGCGCATCGAAAAATACTTCAAGGACAACCCGAAGGCGGCCGAGGAGTTCAAGACGGTGGCGACGCTGAACGCGCTCCGGGCCTCGCAGGAGGTTCTGCGTCTTCAGAACGAGGAACTGAGATCGGCGCGGACCGAAGAGGAAAGGGACGCGGCCCGGAACCGCTCCATGCTCAGGTCCATGGACATCCAGTCGCTGTGCGGTTCCATGACCCTGAAGGACGGCGAGCTGACATCCGCCGCGACCAGATATGTGTCGCTGCTGTCCGAGCGTGATCCCGGCATGTTGGCCGACGACGGCCTGGAATTCCTGATTTCCTGACGCTCAAGCTGGCACATGCACGGTCGCCCTCAAGCCCCCCAGCGGGCTTTCGGACAGGGTGACGTCGCCGCCATGACCGCGCGCGGCGTCGCGGGCGATGGCGAGGCCGAGGCCGGTGCCGGCGTGGTCCTGGTTGCGGGCGTCGTCGAGCCGCAGGAACGGCCGGAACACGGTCTCCCGATCATCGGGTGCGATGCCGGGACCGTCGTCGTCGACCGTGATGGTCAGATCGTCGGCGTCGTGATGCCCTTTCACCACGATGCGCTTGCCGAAGCGGCTGGCGTTGCCGATCAGGTTGGCGAGGCACCGCTTGAAGGCATCCGGCCGGACGGTGGCGAGCGGTGTGCCCGAGAAGGCGGTCTCGATGGGCGTGCCCTGACGCTCGGAATCGACGCGCAATTCCTCCAGCAGGGCGGGAATGTCGACCGGCTGGGCGTGTTCGCCGCCGTCGCCGCGGGCGAAGGCCAGATAGGCCTCCAGCATGCGCGACATCTCGTCGACGTCGCGGGTCAGCTCCTGCACCTCGGTGCCGTCGTCCAGCAGTGCGATCTCCAGCTTGAAGCGCGTCAGCACCGTGCGCAGGTCGTGGCTGACGCCGGCCAGCATGGCGGTGCGCTGTTCGATCTGGCGCTCGATGCGCGACTTCATCTCGATGAAGGCATGCGCCGCGCGCCGCACCTCGCGCGCGCCACGCGGACGGAAGTCGGGCACGTTGCGGCCCTTGCCGAAGCTTTCGGCCGCATCCGCCAGCACCTGGATCGGGCGGATCTGGTTGCGCAGGAACAAGACCGCGACCAGCAGCAGCACCAGCGAGGTGCCGACCATCCAGACCAGGAAGATGTGGGAATTGGAGGCATAGGCCTGGCTGCGCCGGGTCAGGATGCGCAGCACGGCGTCGTCGAGCCGCACGCGAATTTCGATCAGACTGGACCGGCCGATGGTGTCGATCCAGAAGGGCCGGTCGAGGCGGCTCTGCAACTCGTCGGAGAGAGCCTCGTCCAGCAGCGAGAAGAAGGGCTTCTGCGTCAGGGGCGGGAAGGGTCCGGGAGGCAATGTCTCGACATTGAGCTCTAGCGAGGCTGCGGCGATGCGCTGGAGCGTCTGTTGGTCGGCGGCCTTGTTCTCATAGAGTTCGACGAGAGCCGCGATGTCGCGTGAGACCGCCGCCGAAAGCCGCTGGGTGACGAGCTGCCAGTGCCGTTCCATGAAGACGAAGGCGACGACCGATTGCAGCAGCACCATGGGCACCACGATGATGAGCAGCGAACGGCCGTAAAGCCCTTTGGGCAGCGCCCAACCCAGAAGATTGAGCGCGCGCCCCGGTGCGCGCAGCATGAGCCGCGCGATCCGGCCGATGCGGTCCATGTCGATCGCGCTCATGCGTCCACGAGCAGGCGGTAGCCGATGCCGCGCACGGTCTGGAGATGGGCCGGATTGGCCGGATCGGCCTCGATCTTGCGGCGCAGGCGATTGATCTGGACATCGACCGCGCGCTCGCCGGCGGCATCGGAGCCAACGAGGACGAGGCGGGGTACGGTGTCGCCGTGCTTGGCGGCGAGGATCTTCAAAAGCTCCCGTTCCCTCTCCGTCAGACGGATGGTCTCGTCGCCCCGCTTCAGCTCGCCCCGCGCCGGATCGAAGGAGAAGGGACCGAAGCGCAGCGCCGCCGGGGCCACCGCCGGCGCGGCCCGCTTCAGGATGTTGGCGATGCGCAGCAGAAGCTCGCGCGGCTCGAAGGGCTTGGGGACATAGTCGTCGACGCCGGTCTCCAGCCCTTCGACCCGGGCGTCGGGCTCCGACCGGGCGGTCAGCAACAGGATCGGGACGCGGGACCGGCTCTTGAGATCGCGGGCAAGGTCGAGGCCGCTTTCCCCCGGCATCATGACGTCCAGCACCAGGAGGTCGAAGGTCAGTCCGGCCAGACGGTCGCGCGCCTCCGCCGCCGAGGCGGCGGTGGTGACGCGGTAGCCGTGGTCCATGAGGAAGCGCGCGAGCAGCGAGCGAATGCGGCTGTCATCGTCGACCACAAGGATGTGCTGTGCATCATCGGTGAGGGCGCGGGATGGCGCCGCCATGGTCAGGCCTGTTCTTGCGGTCCGCCCGGAACGGAGAAGACGCGCTGCTTGACCGCGTTGCGCTCCGTTTCGTCGACCATGCCTATCAGGAAGTTCATCGCCGTATCGTGTCCGTCGGGGCCCATGTTCGCAAGCGCGCCCTCGACCCGCCGTGTCTGGAGGCCGGCGAGTTCATGGGCCAGTTTCATGCCCTTGGCCGTGATGTACAAGAGCCTTTGCCGCCTGTCGGTGCTGCCGTGGCGGCTTTCGACGAAGCCCTGATCCACCAGATCGCGCAGCACGCGCCCGAGGCTCTGCTTGGTGATCTTGAGGATGTCGAGCAGTTCCGTCACCTTGAGACCGGGATGCCTGTTGACGAAATGCAGCACCCGGTGATGCGCTCGCCCGAAGCCGTATTCTTCCAGGATGCTGTCGGGATCCTTGATGAAATCCCGATAGGCGAAAAAAAGCAGCTCGATCAGATCGTAGACCGGAGCCGGCGGGGCGGGCTTGTGGCGTTCCGTTGCATGCACGACAGGGCGTCCCTCAATATTACGTAAGTCTCGTTGACTTACTTTTTTTGGCGAAGCATCATGCTTGCGGCTTTTTGCGACACGAACTGCCCACGAGAATATGCTAGCGGTCGAATCATCCTGCAACTTGAACCATAATCGGAACAAGCGGAAGATAGCTGTTTCCGGGTCGCGCGATCGATTTCGGGTGTCATAAAACGAACGCCGCTCATGGTGAGAAGCGGCCCTGTGCGGAGGACTATGTCATGGCTGGTGAGCCTTTCGACAAACGCGATGGTGTCATCTGGATGGATGGCAAGCTGGTGCCGTGGAATGACGCCACTGTGCATGTGCTCACGCACGGGCTTCACTATGCCAGCGCCGTGTTCGAGGGCGAGCGGGCCTATGGCGGCACAGTGTTCAAGCTGACCGAGCACAACCAGCGCCTGATCGACAGCGCGAAGATCCTCGGCTTCGATATCCCCTATTCGCTGTCCGAGATCGACGCCGCGACCAAGCTCGTGCTGGAAAAGCAGGGTTACAAGGACGCCTACCTGCGGCCGATCGCCTGGCGCGGCAGCGAGATGATGGGCGTTTCGGCGCAGAACAACACCATCCACCTCGCCATTGCCGCCTGGGAATGGCCGAGCTATTTCGATCCGGCGCAGCGGCTCAAGGGCCTGCGTCTCGACATCGCCGAATGGCGCCGCCCCGATCCGAGGACCATCCCGTCCAAGTCCAAGGCCGCCGGTCTCTACATGATCTGCACGCTGTCCAAGCATGCCGCCGAGAAGAAGGGCTATGCCGACGCACTGATGCTCGATTGGCGCGGTCAGGTGGCGGAATGCACCGGGGCGAACATCTTCTTCGTCAAGGACGGCGTCATCCACACGCCGACGCCGGACTGTTTCCTCGACGGCATCACCCGCCGCACGGTCATCGGGCTCGCCAAGGCGCGCGGCATCGAGGTGGTCGAGCGGGCGATCATGCCGGAGGAGCTTGAAGGCTTCCAGCAGTGCTTCATCACCGGCACGGCGGCGGAAGTGACCCCCGTGGGCGAGATCGGCCCCTACCGCTTCGAGGTCGGCGATGTCGTCCAGGCGTTGATGGGTGATTACATGGCGCTGGTGCAGCAGAAGACCGGCGCTGACGTCGCGGCCTGAGACCGGCTTTCAAATGGGTGATGCCTTGCTGCAAACGGCGCTGTCCTGCGCTCCGGTGCTCACGTACTGATGTACGCTCCGCTCCGGTGCTCGGACATCACCGTTTTCGCCACGGCCTGACCCATTTAAAGCCAGTCTCTGCGTGCAAGCATCTTATGCAAACGCCGGACTTCGTGTCCGGCGTTTTTCGTTCAGAAATCCGCCAGATCCGGAATACGCCCGAAGGCGATCTTCGCCCCGGCGTAGCCGCCCGGAGGTTCGTGCCGCAGGCCAAAACTGACCATGGACTTGCCGTAGCGGGCGTTGAGCGTGTCGGCGATGTCGGTCAACCGCTCCCAGCGGTCGTGCTCGGCCTGTTCGGTGGGAGTGGTGAAGAGGTCGCGCTGGCCCGCGCCGATGGCCGTCAGGCCATGGAGGGTGACGTGCAGCGATCTGGCGCGGCGCGGGGCCGCGCCGCTCGTCCAGCCGCTTTTGAACAGGCGGTCGAGCGCGGCGAGCAGGTTGCGGTCGTCGTGCAGCGGCGGGAAGCGGTTCTCCGTGGCCCAGGCCTCGCCCTTCTCGCCGCGTATCCAGAGCATCAGCGCCCCGGCCTCGAAGCCCTCGCGGCGCATGCGGCGCGCGGCCTTCACCAGCAGCAGGCGGGCGCAGTCGCGCTGGCGTTCCGGCTGCCGCCAGTCCCAGGCCAGCACCCGGCCGTGGCCGAACATGCGGCGCCGGGTTTCCTCGCGCTCGAGGGCATAGCCGTGGAGGCCGGCCCAGAAGCGCTCGCCCTCGACATTGCCCCAGATGGCGCGGGCCTGCTTCGGCGCCAGCGCCCAGAGCGCCGCCATGTCGGCGATGTCCATGCCCGACAGGCGCTCCCACATGCCGGGGCCGATGCCGGGGATCTCGCGCAGGTGCAGTCCCATCAACCGGCCCGGCAGATCCTCGGGCCGGATCATGACAAGACCGTCCGGTTTTTCCATCTCGGCGGCGAGCTTGGCCAGCAGCTCATTTGGCGCAAGGCCGATGGAGGCGGTGAGGGCGGGGCCGAAGGCGTCGCGCAGCCGCTGCTTGATCTCACGGGCAATCTCGTGGCCGCGTTCGGCCTCATCCGCGGTCAGGACGCAGACCATCTCGTCGATGGAGCGCACGCCGGTGACGTGGATGACATCCTCAACCGCTTCACGGATGGCGTGGTGCAGTTTCACATAGAGGTCGGGACGCGCCACCTTGATGACGATGCCGGGGCAGATGCGGCGCGCCTCGCGCACCTTGGTGCCGACCTTGAAGCCATGGGCCTTCTTGGCCTCGCGGCTGGCGGCGATCAGGCTGGTGGCCTCGCTGTCCAGCGGGACGACGCCGACCGGCCTTCCGATCAGGCTGGGATCGAAGTGTTGTTCGGCGCTGGCGAAGAAGCCGTCGAAGTCGATGTAGAGCCGCTCGATGCGGTCGGGCCTGCGCATGGTGCCTGTCTCTATAAGAACATAGAGTGAACATTAGGCGTTTGCTGTCAGGGAGTCGAGTCGCGCCAGCGTCTTGCAGCCACATCATCCGCGGCCTTGGCCTCGACCCAGCCGCCGTCCGGCCCCTCTTCCTTCTTCCAGAAGGGAGCGTTGGTCTTGAGGTGGTCCATCAGATAGCCCGCCGTCTCGAAGGCCTCGGTCCGGTGCGCGGCGGCGACCATGACATGCACGATGACCTCGCCGGGCAGGACCCGGCCATGGCGGTGGACGACGGCGAGATCGAGGATCGCCCAGCGCGCGCGGGCCTCGCCCGCGATGCGCTCGATCTCGGCCTCGGCCATACCGGGGTAATGCTCGATGTGGAGCGCGGCGAGACGGCCGCCTTCGTCCCGGCAGAGGCCGGTGAAAGCGATCACCGCCCCCGCATCGCCACGGCCTTCGGCGAAGCGGGCGGTTTCGGCCGCGATGTCGATGGGCGCGGACTGGATGCGGACGTCCATGTCAGCCGCCGGTCATGGGCGGAAACAGCGCGACCTCGGTGACGCCGGCAAGTGAGGCGTCATGAGGCGCATGGTGCTTGTCGAGCGCGGCGCGGATCACCTCGGGGCGCTCGAAGGCATGGGCGTAGGCCTCGTCGCGCGTGGCCAGCCAGCCGATCAACGCGGACACGGTGTCGACGCTATCGGGCAGGTCGATGTCTTCCTCCGCCAGACCGATGCGCTCGCGCACCCAGGCGAAGTAGACCAGTTTCACGGGCGCTTCTCGAAGACCTGGGTGAGGCCCACCCGGAAGTAGTCGTAGCCGGTGTAGAGCGTCAGCACGGCGGAAATCCACAGCAGCACGATGCCGATGGTGGTGGTTCCCGGCAGCACGGCGTCACCCGCGGGCCCCGCCAGCAGGAAGCCGACGGCGACCATCTGCGCGGTGGTCTTCCATTTGGCGAGGCGGGTCACCGGCACGCTGACGCGCAGCTCGGCGAGGAACTCGCGCAGGCCGGAGACGAGGATCTCGCGGCTGAGAATCACCAGCGCCGCCCAGAGCGACCAGCCGCCGATGGTGTCGACCGCCGCGAAGGCGAGCAGGCAGGCGGCGACCAGCAGCTTGTCGGCGATGGGGTCGAGCATGCGGCCCAGCACCGACTGCTGGCCCCAGGCGCGGGCAAGGTAGCCGTCGAAGAAGTCGGTGATCGCCGCGGCGATGTAGAGTCCGAGCGCCAGCCAGCGCAGCCGGTCGTCCTGGGCAATGATGCAGGCGACGACCAAGGGGATGGCCGCGATGCGGCCGTAGGTCAGGATGTTGGGCAGGCTCCAAGCATGGACCCGGCTGGATTTCAGTGCGTCGCTCATGGGGTGACGGAACACCAGTGGTAGGGGCGCGTCAATCGGGATCAGGATGAAACAGCGGGTAATTCCGGTCACATCCCATGATGTGACCCGATTGATCCAGTTCTCAGGGATTGTTCGGCTGCGATTGCCGGTAGTCCTGAATGTCCCTGGCCGCCAGACCTTCGATCCAATCGCGGACGCCGATCTCGTCGCCGAGGAAATAGAGCGACGAGAAAACCGCGAGCAGGACACAGAAGGCAAAGAACAGGGGATCGAATTTTTCGTCGATGGTCAGTGCGGTGGCACGCCGGCCCACGGGCACGGCGTCACTGTAGAGCTTCGATGAGGCGATCAGGAAGAAGGGCCGCACCAGAACCGAGGTGACGCCCACGGCGATGAAGACCGGCACCGCCATCAGCACATAGAAATTGTATATCGACAGCGTCTTGCCGGAGTGGTTGCCGTACCGGACAAAGTACCAGATCGACCCGGCATAGGCCGCGATGCCGATCACCCAGCACACAAGACTGTAGCCCATCCGGATCGCGATGGCGCGCGTGAGATGCTTCTTGAGGATGGCGATGGAATCCTTCGCGGCCTCCGCATAGCCCCGGCCTGCCACCAGCGCGGGCGCGACGCCGATGGTGCCGACCTTCCAGGCATAATAGACGGCCTCGTCGAGCGCCGTGCGTTTCCTGCGTTTCTTGCCGGGCAGCCTGTCCAGGATGGCGGTGACGGTGATCCAGGCGTCGATGGTGGTGAAAATCCACAAGCGGCCCAGGTTCTTGAAGGCGAGATTGAAGCACTTCGGGATGGTCGATGTCTGATGCGACAGCCTCAGGTAATGCGAGGAGGTCATGGCGGCGTTCAGGATCGAGATGGGATAGCTGGCGACCACCACGACAAGGAAGCTCCAGCCCAGCAGCACGAGATTGACCAGCGTGAAGGCGCCGTCATCGTCCTGTTTGCTTGATCTTGCGACCTCGTCCCACAGGCTCTGGGGAATCCAGTCCAGTATCTGGGTCCACATGATATAGGCGAGGCCGATGACGAGCCACTGCAGGGCGGCGAAGAAGAGAATCTCCTTCTCCTCCAGAATGTGCCGGAGGGCATAGCCGAGCTCTCCGAGAAAGCCGTGAAAATTGCTTGCCGAGAGGATGGCGGGCTTTTCATGGGCCGCGTCGAATATGGCCTGCGCTTCCGTTCGGGCGACTTCCAACTGCTTCTTCTGCGATCCGAACAGCATCGGGAGGGCTCACGGGTGGTGTTGTCCTGTGCTGTTTTAGCGACGAAGGCTCAACATTGACCTAACAGTGGGCTGTAAGGATTAGCGGGCCAGATGTCTTTGAGCGCAGGTCCTTCAAATCCTCATAACTCTTCTGAGTGTATGGTTCATCCCTCACTCCCGCCGCTCGTGAAAGTGATCATAGATCATCCGCGCCGTCTGCCGGTTGATGCCCGGCACGCGTTCGAGATCCGACAGCCCCGCCCGCGCCACGGCCTTGGCCGTGCCGAAATGCGTCAGCAGGGCGCGCTTGCGGGTCGGGCCGATGCCGGCGATCTCGTCCAGCGGATTCCGGGTCATGTCCTTCTTGCGGCGGGCGCGGTGGGTGCCGATGGCGAAGCGATGGGCCTCGTCGCGCAGGCGCTGCACGAAATAGAGCACCGGGTCGCGCGGCTCCATGGTGAAGGGCTGCCGTCCGGCCATGTGGAAGGTCTCGCGTCCGGCGTCGCGGTCGACGCCTTTCGCCACGCCGATCAGCGGCACGTCATGGACGCCCATCTCCGCCAGGATCTCGCGCGCTACCCTCAACTGGCCCGCGCCGCCGTCGATCACCACGAGGTCCGGCCATGAAGGCATGGCGTCAGGCTCGGTGGGCTCGTTCTCGCGCGGATGCTCCTTGACGAGGCGGGAAAAGCGGCGGCCCAGCACCTCCTTCATCATGCCGAAATCGTCGCCGGGGGTGAGGTCCTCCGACTTGATGTTGAAGGTGCGGTAATGGGCTTTCGCGAAGCCGTCCTGCCCGGCGACCACCATGCCGCCGACCGCGTTGGTGCCCATGATGTGGCTGTTGTCATAGACCTCGACGCGCCGGATCGTGTTCTCGATTCCCAGCGTGGTTGCGAGGCCCTCCAGCAGCTTCTTCTGGGTCGAGGTCTCGGCCAGGCGGCGGCCCAGTGTCTCGCGGGCGTTGGTCATGGCGTGGTTGACCAGATCACGCTTCTCGCCGCGTTGAGGCACGAGGATGTCGACCTTGTGATCGGCCCGCAGGCACAGCGCCTCGGCCAGAAGCCCGCGGCTCTCGATGTCGTGCGACAGGAGGATCAGGCGCGGCACCGGCTTGTCGTCGTAGAACTGGGCAAGGAAGGCGTCGAGCACCTCCGCCGCCTCCAGGCTGCGGTCGGCCTTGGGATGGTAGGTGCGGTTGCCCCAGTTCTGGAAGGTGCGGAAGAAGAAGACCTCGATGGCGGTCTGGCCGCCTTCCTGATGGATGGCGAAGACATCGGCCTCCTCGACCGTCTGCGGGTTGATGCCCTGATGCGACTGCACGGCCGAGAGCGCGGCGAGGCGGTCGCGGTAGCGGGCGGCGCTTTCGAAGTCGAGCCGGTCGGAAGCCTCCTGCATGGCGGCGGCCATGTGATGCTTGACCGCCTGGCTGCGGCCGGAGAGGAAGGCCTTGGCCTCCTCCACCAGTCCGGCGTAGTCGGGCAGGGCGATCTCGCCGGTGCAGGGCGCCGAGCAGCGCTTGATCTGGTGCAGCAGGCAGGGCCGGGTGCGGCTCTCGTAGACGCTGTCGGAGCAGGAGCGGAGGAGAAACGCCTTCTGCAGGGCGGTCAGCGTGCGGTTGACCGCGCCTGCCGAGGCGAAGGGGCCGAAGTAGTCGCCCTTCACGCTGCGCGCGCCGCGGTGCTTCATGATCTGCGGAGCACGGTGGTCGGTGCGCAGCACGATGTAGGGAAAGGACTTGTCGTCGCGCATCAGCACGTTGAAGCGCGGGCGCAGGCGCTTGATGAGATTGGCCTCCAGCAGCAGCGCCTCGGTCTCGGTGCGGGTGGTGACGAACTCCATGGAGGCGGTCTCGGAGATCATCCGGCCGATGCGGTGGGTGTGGCCCAGCCCGCGCGCGTAGGAGGCGACGCGCTTCTTCAGGCTGCGCGCCTTGCCGACGTAGAGGACTTCCCCGGAGGCGTCGATCATGCGGTAGACGCCGGGACCGTTGGGCAGGGTGCGCAGCAGCCCGCGAATGACCTCGACCCCGCGCGCGAAGGCGGGCGGGGTGGCGGGGAGGTCGGGTTCGGTGTCGGGCGCGTCGGTTTCGCTGGTCAAGGGTCGTGCGTCGCAAGGCTGAACTGTGGGCTGTCCGCCGATGGCGGCGAGTCATGCCCCTTATATAGTAAGCCCTGCCGTCACCGCTTCTCCAGCCGCCGCCGCTCGATGTGCTTGGCCAGCCGCAGGTGGCGCGAGAAGGCATAGTTCATGGCGGTCATGAAGCCATAGATGCCGCGCACGAAATGGCGGCGCACCACGTAGGCCTTCAGGAAGGACAGCGGGAACTCGACGAAGATGCGCCAGGCGGCCAGGGTAACGCCGCGCCGGGCAAGGTCGGCGGCCTGCATGTCGGAATAGGCGTTGAGCTTGGCGATCTGGTCGCCGAGCGAGCGCACGGAAAAATGGTGGATCGCGGTCTTCAGGTTGCCGACGGCGACGCCCTCGTTCAGCGCCACCCGGTCATGCACGGTCGAATCGGCATAGCGCCCGCTGGACCGGCGATAGAGACGGACCGGCTTCAGGGCATAGGCCCAGGAGTGGGGCGTGCCTTCGCCGGGGAATATCTCGGCGATCGGCACGCGATAAGCGCCGCAGCGGGGTTTGCCGGTGGTGAAGAGGGCGCGGATCTCGTCGGCCAGGCGCGGCGGCACGACCTCGTCGGCGTCGATGTTCAGCAGCCAGTCGTGGCGGCACTGATCCTCGGCGAAGCGCTTCTGCGGGCCGTATCCGGGGAAGGGGGCATTGAGAAATACGCGTGCTCCAAGTGATTCCGCCAGGTCGCGGGTTTCGTCGGTCGATCCTGAGTCGATCACGACTATGTCGTCAGTCAGCCGCGTTATCGCCTTAATCGTTGCCGCAATCCGGTCTGCTTCATTGAAGCTGATGATAAATACAGAAACAGGTAAGGGTTGAGCCATACTGGAATATTGCACGTTCAGTTCTCATTTTTCAACGAATTTTTGAGGATCATTTATTTCAGATAAGGCGGCGAACGGGATTCTCACCTTTCACCTTACTGTGGTTGGAATACAACAGGTTTGCCAACAAACCGGCGCATTTGGACCCGCATTGTCTATGTGACGTTTCGTCGGGGACGGGGAACAAGTTTCGCACCCTCGAGGAACGGAAACCAGCCATCGACCGGTTGGCGGAAGATTGGCAGTGGGGATGCGCGGCGCTTATGCAGCGACAAGCGGTCCATACAGTAGTAACAAGAGGTTCTACAATGTTGAAGCACACTCGTATTCTCGTCGCGGCCGCGGCGATCCTCGGTCTGCCGGCCGCCGCCATGGCCGCCGACCTCCCGGTCCAGCAGCAGGCTCCGGTCGCCTACACGCCGGTCGCCTCGGTCTACGACTGGTCGGGCGTCTATGTCGGTGCGCATGTCGGCTATGGCTGGGGCGAAACCGGCACCAACATCGCCGGTCTCCCGGACTTCGACGGTGACGGTTTCCTCGGTGGTCTCCAGGCCGGCTACAACGCCCAGTGGGGCAACATCGTCGGCGGCGTCGAGATCGACGGCTCCTGGAGCGGTGTCGAAGGCAGCACGCTCGCCGGTGCGGTCGACAGCGATCTGAACTGGGTCGGCACGGCGCGTGTCCGCGTCGGTTACGCCATCGACCGGTTCCTGCCGTACATCACCGGTGGTCTCGCCCTCGGTGAAGTCGAGATCCAGAACAACGTGACCGGCTTCAGCGAGTCGAACACACACCTCGGCTGGACCATCGGCGCCGGTGTTGAAGCCGCCGTTACGCAGAACATCACGGTCAAGGGTGAATACGCCTATATCGACCTGCAGGACGAGAACTACGATCTCGCCCTCGGCGCCGGCAGCAAGGCCGATTTCGATGCGCATACCTTCAAGGTCGGCCTGAACTACAAGTTCTGATCCCTGGCCAGAGGTTCGGCGAAGGACCGGTTTCCCTTTCGCCCGAACGGTCATGAAGATCAGAATGCGCAACGCCCCGGTGGAAACATCGGGGCGTTTTTTCATGGCCAGAAGGGAATGGCCGACGTTAACGAAGGCTTCACCATCGTGCATTTTAGCGGTGCTGGTTACGGTGCGTTAATGATTTCCGAAAGGTTGCTTTCGTAAGGTCGAACAGCTCCGCGGGGTGGGGCCTTTTGTTGCGTATAAGTTGGAGTTCGACCATGACCCGCATCACATCCCTGGCATTTGCGCTGGCTGCCCTGAGCCTTTCGGCTGGCGGCGCGCAGGCTGCCGATCCCTATGCTTCCAGCTCTTCCTACGGTTCGTATGGAACCTCGTCTGGTTTCGACTGGTCCGGCCCCTATGCCGGCGCCGTGCTCGGCTATGGCTGGGGCGATTCCAACATCGCCGACAGCGATGGTTTCCTGGCCGGTCTGACGGTCGGCCACAACTGGCAGAGCGGTCCGCTGGTGTTCGGCCTGGAGGGGGATCTCGCCTATACGGGCGTCGGTCATTCCAGCATCGTCGACAGCTTCGACGTGGACTGGCTCGGCACGGCGCGCGGCCGCGTCGGCTATGCCTTCGATCGTTTCATGGTGTTCGGCACCGGCGGCTTCGCCTGGACCCGCGCCAACTACCGCTTCGCGGCCTTCGAGGAGGGCAACAACCACTTCGGCTGGTCGCTGGGCTTCGGCGCGGAGGCGGCGCTGACGCAGCAGCTCTCGGCCAAGATCGACTATCTGCACAACAACTTCGAGGCCGAGAGCTATCTGACCCGATCGCTCGATCCGACCACCAACACGCTGCGTTTTGGCCTGAACTACCAGTTCTGAGACTGGGGGACGCCAGTCTGCAAACGGCCTGACCCGTTTCCGAACGGGCCTTGGGCACGGGTGCGGCTGGGGAAGCCCAGTCGCACCCTTCCTTGACGGTCAGCCCTTCGGGGCGGAGTGGTCGAAGGCAGGCACGGCGGTGCGGAAGTGCTCGTACCAGGCGGCAAGCTTCGGGCGATCCTTGCGCCAGGCGCCGTCGAAGCGGAAATCGAACCATCCCAACGCGCAGGCAAGCGTGATCTGCCCCACGTTCGGCAGGGCGGTGGCCGGGGACGGCGGCGAGGATTCCAGCGCGTCGAAGGCGCGGTCCAGCTTGCCCTGCTGGTGGTTGATCCATTTCGGCTCGTGCTTTTCGGCCGCGCGGAAACGGCCTTCGTAGAGCAGCAGCATTCCGGCATCCATCAGCCCATCGGCGGTCGCCTGGAGCCGCAGGGCCTCGAAGCGGGCCTCGGGCAGTGCCGGCAGGATCTTGCCGCCACCGGCCTTCCAGTCGAGATATTCGAGGATGACGCGGCTGTCGAAGAGCGTCGAGCCGTCCTCCAGCAGCAGGATCGGGATTTTTCCCAGCGGATTTTCCTGCCGAAGGCTGTCGCTTTCATCCATGGTGTTGGCGAGGATGATCTCGATCTGGTCCTTCAACCCCAAAATCTCGGCGGCGACCTTGACCTTGCGACCGAAAGGCGAGGCTGGTGACGAACGCAACTTCAACATGATACTTTCTCCCTGACAGACATGACGAGCGCCGCGAACCGGTTGTCGCTTCGCGTGACACTGCGCCAGAACAAATGTTTTTGCGACCGGGCGGGCCGCCCGGCCGGAGTTCATGCCCCCAGGTGATGGCCGATGTCCCGGCACCTCAGGACGTTACGGGAAAGACCCGGTGCCCCCGAGATGCCGCGCGATCAGCCCGCGGCGAGATTGACCGCTTTCGGCCCCTTGCCCTTCGCGTCGGGCTCCACGTCGAACAGAATCTTCTGTCCCTCGACGAGATCGCCAAGTCCGGACTGCTGCACGGCGCTGATGTGGACGAAGATGTCACGGCTGCCGTCGTCGGGACGAATGAAGCCGTAACCCTTTTCACCATTGAAGAATTTCACGATACCGCTTTGAGCCACCGTCGTCTTTCCCCTGCTTTGACCGCAGCGTCGCCTCTGCGGGCGAGCGCTACGGGGTAAATTGGTAACCCGGCTGTTTTGATGCGGCAAGAGTGGTTGCGCATCCTACGGTTCGGGAACGAGCCAGTCGACGCGGCCGCGCGCGCCATCCTCCAGCTTCAGCGTTTCGGCGAGAACCGGCATTACGGCGTCGAGTTCGCGCGCCAGCGTCCAGGGCGGATTGACGATGATGAGACCGCTGCCGTTGAGCCGCGAGGGATCGCGCGGCGCGCGGCTCCAGAGTTCGACCCGCAGGGTCGCGGGCAGGGCGAGCTGCGTGATGGAGCGGGCGAAGGCGTCGGTGTCGAGGGGGTTCTTGACCGGATACCAAAGCATGTATGTGCCCGTCGGCCATTTGGCGTGGGCGCGCGCCAGGCCCCGCCGCATGCGCTCGAATTCTCCGGGCTTTTCGAAAGGCGGGTCGATCAGCACCGCGCCGCGGCGCTCCTTCGGCGGGACATAGGCGTTGAGGGCGGTCCAGCCGTCGGCGGGGGCGATGGTGACGCGCGCATCGCGGCCGAGGGCGCGCCGCAGCGCTTCGTGATCCTCGGGATGAAGCTCACAGAAGGCAAGCCGGTCCTGAGGGCGCGCCAGCCGCAGCGCGACGACCGGCGAACCGGGATAAAGCCGGAGGTCGCCATCGGGGTTCAGGGAGCGGACCGTTTCCAGCCATGGCGCCAGGAATTCGGCGACAGGCGCAGCGAGCGCCTTGTCCCACAGCCGCCCGATGCCGTCGCGCCATTCTCCCGTGCGGCCGGCCTCATCGCCGGCCAGATCGTAGATGCCGACGCCCGCGTGGGTGTCGATGATGCGGAAGGGCGCGGGCTTGCCGCCGAGGTGGCGGAGAACACGGGCAAGCAGCGCATGCTTGAGGACATCCGCGCTGTTTCCGGCGTGATAGGCGTGGCGGTAGTTCATGATGTCGGATATGAATCAAATGCGGTCTAATGGGTTAAAGTCAGCTTATACTGTCGACAGTTATACCTCGTCGGCGACACGTCACGGGTTTTTCATGCTCCGCCTCGGCCTCCTGCTTTTGTCGGCCTATATGCTGGGTCACGGTCATTTCCGTGACCTGCGTCCGCAGGTGCTGGATCTGCCGCTGGCCCTGTTCCATGACGAAGTAAACGCTGTCATCGACGATGTCACGGATCGCGTCGCCGGTCTCGAGGCCATGCATCCCCAGATGGTCCAGCGCCATTTCGACCAGCTTTTCGTCGCGCTCACAGATATCGCCGGCTGACGGCATCCTTATCTCGGGGCTGGCGGTATGTTCAGCACTGACTGACGGCACGAGCGCCGCGCCACATCGGGGCAGGTCTGGAAGCGCATGTCCCGCGACAGGCAGATTCTCACCTCCTTCAGCGCGGTCCCCTGGCACACCACGGCCATCATGTCGCGCCGCAGGCCGGGGTTGACGGCCGTGAAGCCGTCGACCAGGCCGGATGCCGGCATGCGCCGCGGGGCATCCTTGCCGTCGGCCACATTCTCGGGAAGCCGGATGCGCTCGGAGGCGCGGCGAAGGGTGGCGAAATAGGCCGACGGGCCGAGGCCGGAACAGGTTCCATGCTTGCGCCACTGGTAGCGGGCCAGCCCCGACGAGGGAATGACGTCGAGGATCGAGCGCACCGCTTCGCTGGAGAGCGGCACGGGTTCCGGCTGGCAATAGGTGGGAAAGCCCCTGGTGTATTGCGGCCAGAGGCCATGCACGACGAAGCTGAGGCCGCGACCGCGGGCGCATTGCCATGGATCGGCGTTGCGGCCTTCCTCGGCGCAATAGGCGGGCGACCAGGACAGCGACAGCACCCAAAAATCGAAATCACCCGGCCGCGCGCCGCGCCGCTCCTGCGCGGAGGCCGTTCCGATGACGCTCAGCAGAAGGATGAGGACCGCGAGGCTTCTCACGGCCTCGCCATCTTGCAATCCGGCGCGTAAGCAAGGTTGCGATCGAGCCCCGAGACGCAGACCTCGACGTTGTAGCCGACGCCCGCGAAGCCCGACCCGGCCACGATCACATAGTCGATGCGGCGCTCCAGACCGTCGTTCATGGCGACATAGGCGGTGCAGAAGCGGCGGGGGATGAAATAGGGGCCCCAGGGATTGACGGCCACCTCGCGGACCTCGCGCGCCGCGCCGATGGCCAGCGACGAGTTCCAGTAGATGCGTTCCTTCGATGCGAAGCGGTTTGCCGCCTTGCCGAGGGCGTCGCCGCAAAGGGGCAGCGCCTGCGGGTGGGCGTTGGACCAGTGGGCCTCGGCCATCCCGGTCGAGGCGAAGGCTATGGAAGCGGCGAGGGCAAAGGAGCGGAACGGCGGCATGGCGCGATCTCCGAACGACTACAGGCGGCAACGACGATGTCGCCTGTCCGGTTCCGGGTCAAGCGTCCGCATCCCCCAACGTCGAGCTTGCGGTTGGCGCGCCCATGCGTAGAGTGCAGGCTGATTTCAAGGATGACCAGCCCATGACCGATACGACCGCCCGCACCAGCTTCATCGTCCCGGCGCTGCTCGCCCTCGCGATGCTCGCCACGCGCTTCCACCACTTCGGAATCGGCGAGGTGCTGCCCGACGCGTCCGTGGCGGTCTTCTTCCTGCTGGGCGTCGCCGGTCTCGGCCGGGTCTGGCTCGCTGCCTTCTTCGCGCTCGGCTTCGGCATCGATGTGGCCGCCATCGGCCTCGCCAATGTCTCGGACGTCTGCTTCACCTGGGGCTATGCCTTCATGCTGCCGGCTTACGCCGCGCTCTGGTTCGCCGGGCGCTTCGTCGCGGGCAGGGACTACGCGGGCTTCGTGGGCGGCGCGCGGGTCGGCATCGCCCTGCTGGCGGGCGTCGTGGCCTTCTTCGTGATATCGAACCTCGGCTACTATCTCGGCGGCGGATTTGCCGAGAGCCATGGCGCGGCGGGCTATGCCGAAGCCGTGGTGACGTACTTCCCGTCCTATCTGAAATGGGCCTCGTTCTATGTGATCGTGGCCCTCGTGCTGGCCGTCTTCGCGCCACGCGTGATCGGCCAGAGGGTCTGATTCCCCCAAGTCTCGCCATGGCCGACAGACCGGCCGTGGCGTTTCATGCCTCAGTTTCACCGCACCGCCACCGCCCATGACGCGCTTGGGCGTTGGCTGGGCCATGGATGCTCGGGAGAGGTGAATCTGGATCTACCGATCCCGTTCCATCACGCAGCATCTTCCAGCCGCAAAGTCGCCGTCTTTGTGGCAGAATGGCATCGGAGCGGGTGTTCATTCCGTGTGGTTTCCGGGGGGATTGAGAATGAAGCGTTATTGTCTGGCTTTCGTCATGCTTGCCTCGATGGCCGCTTTCCCGGCGGCGTCGGCCGAAGGCGATAAGGTCTTCAAGATCGACAACATCCAGACCACGGTGCCCGTGGGCGTCACGGTGATGGTCAAGAAGATCACGGTGGGAGAGGACGCCACGGTGGTCAATCTCGTGGCCTCCTTCGACAGCCACCAGACCAACCGGGTCAATCTCAACGACGTCAACGCCTATCTGGCGTTCGGGGAGGACCGGAAGCTGCACATGCGCCAGCCGAAGGACAACCGCTATCTCTCCATCAACAACGGGCAGAGCGTCGAGGGCGATCTGGTGTTTCCGGGCCGCATTCCGGCGGACGCCCGCGAGGTGACGCTGGTGTTCAACGAGGGCAACGGCGGGGACGATGTGAGCGCGCCCGGCATCACGCTGGCGATTCCGCTGATGGAAGCGCGGTGATGAAGGGCCTGCGTGCCGCGCTGGCGGTCGCGGCGATTCTGGTGGCATGCCATAGGGTGGGCGCCTTCGAGGCGGTCATCACGTCCGACAAGCTGGGCGACCGCGAGACCGGTGTGCAGGACGCGCAGGTGCCGCCGTCCCGCCTGGGCGAGCGGCATCTGCCGGCCTCGACCTTCCGGTCGCGTGAGGCGGCCGGAGGGCTGACGGCCTCCAATCCGGGCTCGCTGTTCCGCCTCAGGGAGGTGCCGTCGGGCCTGCGCGAGCGCACGGGCGCGTTGCTGACCGAACTCAAGGCGAAGGAGCAGGACGGCAAGATCCTCATCGATCTTCCCGGCGACGTGCTGTTCGATTTCGACAGGTCGGACATCCGCGCCGACGCCCGGCCCGTGCTGGCGAAGCTGGTGGAAGTCCTTGCCGCCTGGCCCGATGCGCCGGTCGCCATCGAGGGCCATACCGACGCCAAGGGTTCCGACGCCTACAATCAGGCGCTGTCGGAGCGGCGCGCGGTGTCTGTCGCGGCATGGCTGGCCGCGCAGAAGGTGGCGCGTGAGCGGCTTGCCACCAGCGGGCTGGGGGAATCGAAGCCGGTCGTCCCCAATGTCAGGCCTGATGGATCGGACGATCCCGAAGGCCGCCAGAAGAACCGCCGCGTCACCTTCGTGATCGGCCAGCCCGAACGCCGTTGATGAGTATAGCCATGGCCCTGATCGCCTGTCCCGAATGCATCCGCCAGATTTCCGAGAAGGCGATCGCATGCCCGTCCTGCGGCTATCCGATCGCCACCACTCCTCGGGAAAGCGGCGTCGCCAGGGTCATCGGCGGTGTCGCCGGAACCTATATTTCCGCCAATGCGTTGGTCAGCATGGTTCTGGGCGTGGTGATGTTCACCGCCTTCGCGGCCATCATGGTTGCGTTGATCGTGAAGGGTTGATCCGCCATGCGCGTGATCCTGTTTGTCGTCGCCGCGTTGCTCGCGTCCGGCTTTGCCGAGGCGAAGGATCGTTGCGACGAGGCCACTGACCAGGCGTCGATGAACCAATGCGCCGCTGCCGCCTATGCGGCGTCCGACAAGCGTCTCAACGAGGTCTATCGACAGGTGCGGGACCGGTTGAAGGATGAGCCGGATACCGCGCGGGCGCTGACCGCCGCGCAGCGCGCCTGGATCGGCTATCGCGATGCCGAATGCGGGTTCGCCGCATCGGGCGTCGTGGGCGGCAGCTCCTATCCCATGATCCATGCCATGTGTCTCAACGGGTTGACGCAGGCACGCAGCAAGGATCTCGAAGGCTATCTGGCCTGCGAGGAGGGCGATCTCAGTTGCCCGGTGCCTTCGGCGAACTGATCCTGTCAGCCGGCCGGTTTTGCGGGCACCCTGACGCTGGCCGTTGGGCATGGCGTGCCGAGGGGCTCCCAGTTGGGCACGTTCTGGCTCATGCCACAGCGAGCCAGGCGGCCCATGACGCAGGCGGTCTGGCCCTGTGTGTAATAGACGCCGACGTTTCTGCATTTGCAGTCGGCCAGGGCCGCGCCGCCACACAAGACCACAGCCAAGACCGTTGTGATGCTTCGGGCGTACATGGGACACCTCCCATTCCGCCACCATTATAGCGCCGATCCAGTGTCTTCGCGCACTCTTTTCCCGGCCCACGGGCAACGCTGCTTGTAAGCTCACCCGGGAGTGTGATGTTGTGCCCACTTGGGCATCGGGAACGCATTTCAATGGACGCAACGGATCAATCGATACCGGAGCCGGGTCTGGCGTGGAAGATTTTCGCGGTCTTCTCCGCCGTGATCTCACTGGCTGGCGCGGCATATCTCCTCCTAGGTGATGTGCCGTTCCGTGCAAGCGCTTATGGTGATCCCGAGGTCATCGGGCTCGCGGAGGTTATAAGTGGCGCAGCGGCGCTTTGGGCGTCGCTTGGCCTGGTCTCCTATGCATTCCGTTTCAGGATCGCCAATCCAACGGCATGGATGTCGTGCTTGATCATCAATGTGCTG
>JBEBSP010000021.1:0-20642 GCA_040394255.1 Agaricicola taiwanensis
GCATCAAGCACGGCGTGCGCAAGATCAACATCGACACCGACAACCGCATGGCCATGACCGGGCAGATCCGCAAGATCCTGACCGAGAATCCGGCCGAATTCGACCCGCGCAAGTACCTGAAGCCCGCCCGCGAGGCCATGACCAAGCTCTGCATCCAGCGCTTCGAGGCCTTCGGCACCGCCGGCAACGCCGACAGGATCAAGCCGCTGCCGCTCTCGACCATGGCCAAGCGCTACGCGGCGGGCGAGCTCGATCCGACCTTCTCCGCCCGCGCCGCGGTGAAGTAAGTCCAGCCACAGGCATCACGAAAGCGGGCGGCGCGCATGCACCGCCCGCTTTTGCTATAGAGAAGGCCAGCGCCGCCTTTTCGCCAATCTCACGAACCATCAGTGACCCATGGACAATCCCGTTGACACACGCCTGATCCTCATCACGCCTCCGATCGAGGACGCGAGCGCCTTCGCGCCGCGCCTCGCCGAAGCCTGCGGCGCGGGCCGCATTGACGCGGTGATCCTGCGCCTTGCCCCCGCCGACGAGCGCAGCCTGCTGGAGCGCGCCAAGCCGCTGGTGGCCGCCGTGCAGGCCAATAACGCCGCCGCCCTGATCGAAGACCATGCCGACATCCTCGGCAAATCCGGCGCCGACGGCCTGCACGTCGTCGGCCTTGAGGGCGTGCGCGAGGCGGTCGAACGCTTCCGCCCCGCCAGGATCGTCGGGGCCGGCCGGCTGCGCGCGCGCGACGACGCCATGACGGCGGGCGAGGCCGATGCCGATTACGTCATGTTCGGCGATGCCGGGGCTGACGGCGGGCGTCCTCCCTTCGACGCCGTGGTCGACCGGGTGCAATGGTGGGCCGAGGTGTTCCAGACGCCCTGCGTGGGCGTCGCGCCGGATGCCGCGAGCATCGAGGCGCTGGCCAGGGTCTCACCGGAATTCGTCGCGCTGGACGCATGGCTGTGGGACGAGGCCGATCCCGCCGCCGTGATCCGCGCCGCGCTCGACGTGCTGGCCCGCGTCAAGCGGGAGGCGGCGACCGCATGATCCGCCCCGTTCTCCTCGCCGTGGCCCTGGCCTCCGCCACGCCCGTTCTGGCGGTGGAACAGCCCGCCCTGCCCGAGGTGCAGCTCCCCATGGCGTTGCAACGCGACAAGCGGGAAGCGGACAAGATCACCGGCGACACCGCCTTCGCCGCCTACCAGACCGGCCATTACTACGCCGCACTCGACGCCGCCCTGACCCGCCTGCGCCGGGAACCGGACGACACCGCCGCCATGACCCTGCTGGGCGAGCTTTACGGCCAGGGCCTCGGCATCCCGGTCAATCCGGAAAAGGCGGTGGAATGGTATTCCCTCGCCGCATCCAAGGGCGATGCCGCCGCCGCCGTGGCGCTGGCGCTGATGAAGATCGACGGGCGCGGCACGCCGAAGGACATGGCGGGCGCGGCGAAACTGTTCGAGGACGCCGCCATCAAGGACGATCCCACGGCGGAATACAATCTCGGCATGCTGCGGCTGTCCGGCGACGGGGTGGAGCGCGACGAGCGGCAGGCCTTCGATCACTTCGAGCGCGCCGCCGAGGCCGGCAACGCCGATGCCCAATACGCCTTCGCCATCATGCTGAAGGAAGGCCGCGTCCAGCCCGCCGACCCTGCGGGCGCCGCCGAATGGCTTGAGAAGGCCGCCGCCCAGGACAACACCGACGCCACCATCGAATACGCCATAGCGCTGTTCAACGGCACCGGCGTCGCCAGGGACGAGGTGGAGGCCGCGCGCCTCTTCGCCCGCGCCGCCGGCAAGGGCAACCCGATCGCCCAGAACCGGCTGGCCCGGCTCTACGCCACCGGACGCGGCATAAAGGCCGACCCCGTGCGGGCCATCGCCTGGCACCTGCTGGCGCGCTCGGAGGGACGTGCCGACGCCTGGCTCGACGATTTCCTGCAGGGCCAGTCCGCCGAAACCCAGAAAAGCGCCTATGCCCTGGCCCGCCGCTGGCAGGGAATGGAACTGCTTGCCCTTGACGGCTCGCGGCCAAGCGGGCAAACGAGCGGCCAGACGAACTCGATAGCTCCGGAAGCGACCCCATGAAGATCAACGGCAACCAGATCACCCCCGGTAACGTCATCACCCACCAGGGCGGTCTCTGGGTCGCCGTCAAGACCATGGCGGTGAAGCCCGGCAAGGGCGGCGCCTTCAACCAGGTGGAGCTGAAGAACCTGATCGACGGCCGCAAGCTCAACGAGCGCTTCCGCGCCGACGAGACGGTCGAGAAGGTGCGCCTGGAGCAGAAGGACTACCAGTTCCTCTACGCCGAGGGCGACAATCTGGTGTTCATGGACACCGAGAGCTACGAGCAGATCACCATTTCCAAGGACTTCCTCGGCGACCGCGTGGCCTTCCTGCAGGACGGCATGATGGTCACCGTGGAAAGCCACGAGGAGACCCACATCGGCGTCAGCCTGCCGGACTATGTGACGCTGGAGATCGTCGAGGCCGACCCCGTCGTGAAGGGCCAGACCGCCGCCTCCTCCTACAAGCCCGCCAAGCTGGAAAACGGCCTGCGCGTCATGGTGCCGCCGTTCATCGCCTCGGGCGAGCGCATCATCGTCGATACCAACGAAGTGACCTACGTCCGCCGCGCGGAGTGATCCAACGCCGGAATGCCTGACCCGTCCTTCGAGACGCCGCCTGAAGCGGCTCTTCGGGATGGGGTCTTCGGGTTTGGCGGGCTTCCTTTCAACGCCGCCACATCCACCACCTCATCCTGGGGAGGGCCGCAGGCCCGTCTCGAAGGATGGGCCGCGAACGCCACAAGGACCAAGACAATGCCCCGTTCCGCCCTCATGACCGTGATGGTCCGCGCCGTCCTCGCCGCCGGCAAGGGACTGCGCCGCGACTTCAACGAGGTCGAGCAGCTCCAGGTCTCGGTCAAGGGACCGGGCGACTTCGTCTCCGCCGCCGACCGCCGCGCCGAGGAGGTCCTGCGCCGCGAGCTGGAGAAGGCCCGCCCCGGTTTCAGCTTCCTGATGGAGGAGAGCGGCGCGAGCGAAGGCACCGACCCGGACCACCGCTGGATCGTCGACCCGCTCGACGGCACCACCAATTTCCTGCATGGCATCCCGCAGTTCGCCATCTCGGTCGCGCTGGAGCGGGCCGGCACGATCATCGCCGGCATCGTCTACAACCCCGCCACCGACGAGATGTACACCGCCGAACGCGGCCAGGGCGCCTATTACAACGACCGGCGCATCCGCGTCGCCGCGCGGCAGAGGCTGCGCGACAGCGTGGTCGGCTGCGGCGTGCCGCACATCGGCAAGCCCCAGCACGAGACCTTCCGGCGCGAGCTTGCCATGGTGCAGCAGCAGGTGGCGGGCATCCGCCGCTTCGGCGCGGCGGCGCTCGACATGGCCTGGGTCGCCTCGGGCCGCCTGGACGGCTACTGGGAACGGCACCTGTCGCCCTGGGACGTGGCGGCGGGCATCCTTCTGGTGCGCGAGGCGGGCGGCTTCGTCTCCGACGCCTCCGGCGGCCAGGACATGCTGAAGCTCGGTGAAGCCGTCGCCGGCAACGAAGCCATCCAGCGCGATCTTCTCAACCTCGTGAAGGCCTGACACCGGCTCCCAGGAGCGGCAATAGCTTGACATCCAGACAGCCTGGGCGCTTTTTCAGCGCAGCTAAGGCCTTGAAAATCTGGAGGAATTCTAATGTACAAGCCGACCCGTCGCCAGTTTCTCGGAACCACCGCCGCCGCCATCGGACTGGGCATGACAGGGGCATCGGGCGCGGCCCGCGCCGCCGCCCCGCGCAGCCTGACGCTCTACAACGGCCAGCACGCCCAGACGACCGCGGCCGTGGTCGAGGCCTTCACCCGGGCGACCGGCATCGAGGTCAAGGTCCGCAAGGGCTCCAGCAGCCAGCTCGCCAACCAGATCATCGAGGAGGGCGACCTCTCGCCCGCCGATCTGTTCTATTCCGAGGAAAGTCCGCCGCTGGCCGCGCTGGCCGAACAGGGCGCCCTCGCCAAACTCGACGATGCGACGCTGAAGTCCGTGCCCGCCGCCTACGCCGCCCCGGACGGCACCTGGGTCGGCGCCAGCGCGCGCTGCCGCGTGGTCGCCTACGACACCGCGCGCCTGAAGGAGGCCGACCTGCCGCCCTCCGTGCTCGATTTCGCCACCGAGGCCTGGAAGGACCGCGTCGCCTATGTGCCGACCAGCGGCGCCTTCCTGCAGCAGATCGTCGCCATCGAGCAGCTCAGGGGCCGCGAGGCCGCGCTGGAGTGGCTGAAGGGCCTCAAGCGCTATGGCCGCGCCTACAATGGCAACAAGGCCGCCATGCAGGCGGTCGAGAACGGCGAGATCGAGACCGCGCTGGTCAACAACTACTATTGGTACGCCGTCGCGGCGGAGGTGGGCGAGGCCAACATGAAGTCGGCGCTCTACTATGTCGGCCGCGACGATCCCGGCGCGCTCGTCACCGTCTCCGCCGTGGGCATCGTCGAGTCCAGCCGGAACATCGAGGACGCCCAGGCATTCGTGGCCTTCATGCTCAGCGCCGAGGGCCAGAAGGCCATCGTCGGCTCGGTGGCCGAATACCCGCTGCGCGCCGACGTGACATCCCCTTACGATCTCAAGCCCTTCGACGAGGTCGGCAACCCCGCCGTCACGCCCGCCAGCCTCGGCGACGCCGCCGACGCCCTCGTGCTGGAACGGGAAGCCGGCCTCGCGTGAGCAGGACCGACGCGCCGCGCCGCCAGGGCGGCACGCCGCCCTGGCTCGCCGCCCTCGTCCTCCTGCCGAGCGCGCTCATGTGCCTGCCGCTGGTCTATGTGGCGGCGCGGTCGTGGCAGGCGGGCGCGGCGGCCGTGGCCGGGGAGCTTTTCCGCGAACGCACCTTCCGCCTCCTCCTCAACACCCTCGCCATCGCCATCGGCGTGACGCTCTGCGCCACCCTCATCGGCCTGGCGCTGGCCTGGTGCGTCGAGCGCACCGACCTTCCCGGCCGGCGCGCCTGGCGCATCCTCGCCGGACTGCCGCTGGCCATGCCCGCCTTCGTCGCCAGCTACACATGGTCGTCGCTGGGCGAGGCCTTCCGCGGCATGGGCAGCGCCGTCCTCATCCTCACGCTGTCGTCCTATCCGCTGGTGTTCCTGCCCGTGGCGGCGGCGCTGCGCGGCGCCGATCCCGGCGCGGAACACGCCGCCCGCTCGCTCGGCTGCACCGCCCCGCAGGCCTTCGTCCGGGCGGTCCTGCCGCAGATCCGCCCGGCGCTGGGCGCGGGGGCGCTCCTAGTCCTCACCCATATGTTCGCCGAATTCGGCGCGCTGTCGCTGCTGCGCGTGCAGACCTTCACCACCGCCATCTTCGAGGCCTACGAACTGCGCTTCGACAGCGCCACCGCCGCGCTGCTCTCCGCCGCGCTGCTGGCGCTCTGCCTGCCCGCCGCCTGGGCGGAGATGCGGCTGCGCCAACGCGGCCGCCTCGCACGCACGGCGCAGGGCAGCCCGCGCCGCCCCTCCGCGCTGCCGCTGGGCCATGCGCGCCTGCCCGTCATGCTCGCCATCGCCGCCCTCGTCGCCGTCGCGCTGGTCGCGCCGCTCGGAACGCTCGGCTACTGGCTCACCGTCGGCCGGTCGCACAGCGGCGGGCTCGCGGCCATCCTGCCCGCCATCTCCGGCTCCGCCGCGCTGGCGCTGCCGGGAGCGCTCGCGGTGGTCGCCCTCGCCCTGCCGCTGGTGCTGGCCTCGACCCGCCACGGCGGCCCCCTCGCCGCCGTCGCCGACCGCCTGCCCTATGTGGTTCACGGCCTGCCCGGCATCGTGGTGGCGCTGTCGCTGATCTACGCCTCGATCCACTATGCCGGCCCCCTCTACCAGACCCTCTGGGTGCTCATGGCCGCCTATGCCGTGCTGTACCTGCCGCTGGCGCAATCGGCCCTGCGCGCCTCCTTCGAGCTGGCGCCCCTCCGGCTGGAGCAGGCGGCGCGCTGCCTCGGGCGCGGCCCGTTCGCGGCCTTCGCGTCGGTGACCCTGCCCGCCGTCGCGCCCGGCATCGGCGCGGCGCTGGCGCTGATGACGCTGGAGCTGATGCGCGAGCTGACCGCGACGCTGATGCTCGCCCCCACCGGCACGGTGACGCTGGCGACCGAGGTCTGGTCGCTGACCAACGACGGCGCCTATGCCGCCGCCGCGCCCTTCGCCGCCCTGTTGGTCGCGCTCTCGGCCGCGCCGGTCTATGTCTTCACCCGTCAGGGCATCGATCCGGCGGATATATGACCAACAGCATCTTTCCGGGCTTAACAAATGCCGCGGCATCTGTTTGGCTTGGGCCAACTCATGGGCAACCTCGCCCTGAACCTTGCCGCGCAGGATGAAATGCCGCCATGGCCGTGACCGACCTCGATCCCCACCGCCTGTCCTCGCCGCGCATCTTCCTGGTCCGCATGGTGATCTTCGTGGCGCTGGCCGTGCTGATCGCCATCGTGCTCTACGAACAGATCGCCAACGCCTTCATGGCCAATCCGGGCCTCAACGGCCTGATCTTCGGCGTGCTCGGCATCGGCATCCTGCTCACCTTCCGGCAGGTCACGCGGCTGTTCCCGGAGATACGCTGGGTCAACGGCTTCCGCGTCTCCGAGCCCGGCCTCGCGCCGGCCGATTCGCCGGTGATGCTGGCGCCCATGGCGTCCCTGCTCGGCAACCGCCTCGGCCGCGCCTCGATCTCCACCGCCACGCTGCGCTCGATCCTCGACAGCGTCGGCACGCGCCTCGACGAGTCGCGCGACATGAACCGCTACCTCACGGGCCTGCTGGTCTTCCTCGGCCTGCTCGGCACCTTCTGGGGCCTCCTGGAGACCGTCGGCTCCATCAGCAGCGTCATCCAGTCGCTCGGCGGCAGCGGCGACAGCGCCGTGCTGTTCGAAGACCTGAAAACCGGCCTCGCCGCCCCGCTCGGCGGCATGGGCATCGCCTTCTCCTCGTCGCTGTTCGGCCTCGCCGGGTCGCTGGTGCTGGGCTTCCTCGACCTCCAGGCCAGCCAGGCGCAGAACCGCTTCTACAACGAGCTTGAGGACTGGCTGTCCGCCACCGTCGCCGACATCCACATCGACGCCGCCTCCAGCGCCCTTGGAGGCGTGCCGGGCGGACCGGAACTGACGGCCGCCATCGACCGCATGCAGCGCGCCATCACCGAGGGCGGCGGCTCCAAGGCGACCCAGGCCATGGCGCATCTCGCCGAAGGCATCCAGGGCCTCGTCCATCACATGCGCACCGAGCAGCAGATGATCCGCGACTGGGTCGAATCCCAGGCCGAGGACCAGAAGGAGGTCCGCCGCCTGCTCGCCAAGATGGCCGACCGGCAGGCCGCGGAGTAGGCCATGGCGACGCGCGCGCGGCGGCGGGAACGCACGGTCGACTACTGGCCCGGCTTCGTCGACGCGCTGTCGACGCTGCTGCTGGTGTTCATCTTCCTGCTGACGGTCTTCGTCGTGGCCCAGTTCTTCCTGAGCCGCGAGATATCCGGCAAGGACACCGCGCTGGAGCGCCTCAACTCCCAGATCGCGGAGCTGACCGAGATCCTCGCGCTGGAGCGCTCGGCCAAACGCTCGACCGAGGACCAGCTCGCCGCGCTGGCCGCCACCCTCGCCACGGCCGAAAGCGACCGCGCCCGGCTGAAGGGCCTGCTCGACAGCCAGACCGGCGCCGCCACCGCCGCCGGCGGACGCGCCAGCGAGCTGGAGGACCAGCTCGAAGCCGAGCGGCAGCTCTCCGCCCGCGCCCGTTCCCAACTCGAAACGCTCAACCAGCAGATCGCCGCCCTGCGCCGCCAGCTCGCCGCCATCGAGGAAGCCTTGCAGGCCTCCGAGGCGCGCGAGAAGGAAAGCCAGGCCAAGGTCGCCGACCTCGGCTCGCGGCTCAATCTCGCCCTGGCCCAGAGGGTACAGGAACTGTCGCGCTACCGTTCCGACTTCTTCGGCCGCCTGCGCCAAATCCTGGCCGACCGCCCCGACATCCGCGTGGTGGGCGACCGCTTCGTGTTCCAGTCGGAAGTCCTGTTCGACAGCGGCCTCGCCGATCTCAACCCGGCGGGCCTGAGTGAACTCGACAAGCTGGCCGAAGCCTTGCTCCAGCTGGAGAAGGACATCCCCGACGACATCAGCTGGGTGCTGCGCGTCGACGGCCACACCGATACGCGGCCGATCCGGGGCGCCTTCCCGTCCAACTGGGCGCTGTCCTCGGCCCGCGCCATCGCCGTGGTGCAGTATCTGGTGGGGAAGGGCGTGCCGCCGCAGCATCTGGTCGCCGCCGGCTTCGGCGAATTCCAGCCGATCGATCCGGAAGACAACGACGAGGCTTACAAACGCAACCGCCGCATCGAGCTGAAGCTGACCGAGCGGTGAGACCTCATGCCGTGGCGGAAACCACCTCCGCCGCATCGCTGAACTGAAGCTTCGCCAGCCGCGCATAGAGGCCGCTGCGGGCGGACAGTTCCGCATGCGTGCCTTCCTCCACGATCGCGCCGTCCTCGATCACGAGAATGCGGTCGGCCTTCAGCACGGTCGCGAGCCGGTGGGCGATCACGATGGTGGTGCGGCCCTCCATCAGCCGCTCCAGCGCGCCTTGCACCAGCACCTCGCTTTCCGCGTCCAGCGCCGAGGTCGCCTCGTCCAGGAGCAGCACCGGCGCGTCGCGCAGGATGGCGCGGGCGATGGCGAGCCGCTGGCGCTGGCCGCCGGACAGCGTCACGCCGCGCTCGCCGACTTGCGTGTCGTAGCCTTCGGGCAGAGCCGACAGGAAACCATCCGCCGCGGCGTCCCGCGCGGCAGCCTGCACCTCCGCGTCGGTGGCCTCGGGCCGTCCGAAGCGAATGTTCTCGCGCGCCGTGAGGGCGAAGACCACCGGGTCCTGCGGCACGAAGGCGATGCGCGCCCGCACCTCGGCCGGATCGGCCTTGGCGAGCGGCACCCCGTCCATGAGGATCGCGCCCGAGACGGGATCGTACTGGCGCAGGATCAGGTGGACGATGGTGCTCTTGCCCGCGCCCGACGGCCCGACCAGCGCAACCGTCTCGCCGGGCTTCACCGTGAAGCTGAGGCCGCGCAGCACGGGCCGGTCGGCGCGTCCGGGATAGACGAAGGAGACATCCTCGAAGCGCACCTCGCCGCGCGGCGGCTGCGGCAGCGGCAGGGGATGCGCCGGCCTGGCGATCTCCGGCTCGCCCGCCAGGAGTTCACCCAGCCGTTCCGCCGCGCCGGAGGCCTGCATGACCTCACCCGAGACCTGGCTGAGTTCGCCCAGCGCGCCGCCTGCGAACACGGCGTAAAGCAGGAACTGCCCCAGAACTCCCGCCGTCATATGGCCCGCCATCACATCGCTCGCGCCATACCAGAGCACGCCCACGATGCTGGAGAAGATCATGAAGATCGCCACCGCCGTCAGCGCCGAGCGGATCGCGGTCGCATGCCGCGCAGCCTCGTAGGCGCGCTCCGCCGCCTGCCCGAACCGCTGCGACAGCCGCCGTTCCGCGCCGAAGGCCTGCACCAGCCGCATGGCCCCGATCGCCTCGGACGCAAGTGCGGAGGCATCCGCCAGCGTGTCCTGCGCGGCGCGGCTGCGGCGGCGCACGCGGCGGCCGAAACCGACCAGCGGCAGCACGATGAAGGGGATGGCCAGAAGCACGAGCCCCGACAGGCGCGGACTGGTGACCACCATCATCACCGCCGCGCCGAGGAACAGGAACAGGTTGCGCAGCGCGATCGAGGCGCTGGCCCCGAAGGCGGACTTGATCTGGGTGGTGTCGGCGGTCAGGCGTGAAACCAGTTCGCCCGTCAGAGTGCGGTCGTAGAAGGCGGCGGACATCTCGCTGAGACGGCGGAAGACGGCGGCACGCACGTCCGCGACCACGCGCTCGCCCAGCGTCGTGACAAGGTAGTAGCGCGCGGCGCTCGCGCCGGCCAGCACGGCGACGACGGCGATCATGGAGATGAAATAGGGCTCGACCAGTTCCGGCTCCGCGCCTGAGAAGCCGAAGTCGATGATGCGCCGGATGGCGACCGGCAGCACCAGCGTCGCCCCGGCGGCGGCCAGCAGCGACAGCAGCGCCAGCGCGATCCGTCCTTTATAGGCCAGCGCATAGGGAACCAGCGCGCCAAGAGGCCGCAGACTGCGCCGCGTGGTGGGTGTTACCTCCGTCATCCGATCCTGCCTTGCCGTTCCGCGTCTGGAGCATCATGCGCAAAAGTGGCCCCGGTTTTGCGCGAAACATGATGCGGCTAAAAGAGATGGGGCACCCTGCCCGAGTCTGTTCGATTGCTGAGTGCTCCAACGCGCGGGACAATGCCGGGGGCCGACATGAAGGGCAACGCTTGTGCGAAACCGACGGCTGCGCTATAGGCACGCAGCTTTTCAATCATCAGACGTGAAGACCGCCGGCGCCTGGCGGCGACGGAGCGAGCCATGAAGCAAGATATCCATCCCGACTACCACTTCATCAAGGTCGTCATGACCGACGGCACCGAGTACCAGACCCGGTCGACCTACGGCAAAGAGGGCGACACCCTTCAGCTCGACATCGACTCGAAGGTTCATCCGGCCTGGACCGGCGGCGAGGCGAAGCTGCTCGACCGCGGCGGCCGCCTGTCGCGCTTCAACAAGAAGTTCGAAGGCTTCGGTTTCAACACCGGCAACACATGATTTCCGGCACCCTTGCCGCATGAAAAACGCCCCGGTTTTCGACCGGGGCGTTTTTCGTATTGGGCCTGCTATGCTTGCCTGATCCCGTTCGGAAATGGGGCAGGCTGGGGCGAAAAACGGTGCTGTCCGAAGCCCCGGAAGGCAGGGCAGCGCGTTTACAGCCCGGCCTCACCCGTTGTCAGGCATGCTCACGCCGAAGGCGGTGCGGATCAGCGACAATTGATCCTGGACCGGGCGAGGCACGGGACCGGCGCCGGTTTCCACGCGCGACTGCCTTTCCAGATAGACGATGCGCGCATGCAGCCGCTCGACCCGCTCGATAAGGTCGCGCAGGCGTTCCGGCAGTTGGGCATAGGTTTCCGGCGGCGTGGAGCGGGCTGGCTTGGCGATCTTGACCTTGGCTCGCTCCTCCAGCGCCTGCTCGGCCGTCATCTCACCCTCGTTGGTGGCGCGCTGGATCAGGAGCCATGACGCGAGCTGCATCAGCCGCGTGGTCAGCCGCATGCTCTCGGTGGCATAGGCCAGCGCCGGCGCGCGTTCGAGCACCCGGGATTCCTGCCGGCCGTCGCCGTCGAGATAGGACGCGGTTTCCTCGACCAGCGCCATGCCTTCACGGAACAGCGTCTTGAAGGCTTCCGATCCGAGCAGGCGGGCGCCGAATGCGACGGCAACCGTCGGCTCATCAAGAAGATCGGATGAAGCGGACATGAAAAGCCTCTCGTTCACGGCAGGAAAGGTGAGCAGATGGCTGCTCTTTTTCGTGACGTGATTGTGACGCCGATTTCGCCTTCCGCAAGCAGATCATGAATAGAAGGTTAAAACCCACAGCCCCTGTGAACGGCCGCGCTGCCGCGGGCACGAAAAAAGAGCCGCCGGAGGGGCGGCTCAAGTCTGTGATGACAGGGAGGCGTCAAACAGAGTGGGCATGACCACTCGGAAGAAATCCAGAAGCCCTGGATGAGGCTTGGTTATAGATTGGAAAGCTTAATGCCTGGTTAATGCAGCGCGATTATTTGCGTCCGAACAGGGACTCTGCTTGTGTGAGGTGGTGCGATTTCGATGCGATATCTTTGCGAGTACGCTCGATTTCGACTTCCAGCGTGCGGATACGTTGTTCAAGCTCTGAAACGGACCACAAGGACAGGTCCTGCCCGATCCGAATTTCGTCGGGCACGCGGCGCGGCGCATTCTCATCGATGAAGGCCATGGATCACTCCCTTGCTGCCGAGACTGTATACAAGGCTACGCTCAAATGCCCGCGAACGGAACCGCAAGCCCCGAAAGCGAGCCCAGCGGGTGCCCCGGCCCGTCATTCCGGCCCGCCCGGTGGAAATGCGTAGGGGCGAAAAATCGCGATGAAACCCGTTTGCGTCGGGGCGGCGGCTCGTTATATGTAACGCATTCCCATCATCGCTGGATGAGAATGGCTTCGCCCGAAGGCGAGCGAAGCAACCTAGGAGATTTGCCATGTCGAACGCGCCCCTCATGCCGAAAGCCACCGCTGTCTGGCTCGTCGACAACACCTCTCTGACCTTCTCGCAGATCGCGGACTTCTGTCACCTGCACGAACTTGAGGTGAAGGCCATCGCCGACGGCGACGCCGCGCAGGGCATCCGCGGCATCGACCCGGTCACCATGGGCCAGCTGACCCGCGACGAGATCGAGCGCGGCGAGAAAACCAAGACCTACCGGTTGAAGCTGGCCGAATCCAAGGTCCGTCTCCCCGAGGTGAAGAAGCGCAAGGGTCCGCGCTACACGCCGGTGTCGCGCCGTCAGGATCGCCCCAACGCCATCCTCTGGCTGGTGCGCAACCATCCCGAGCTGAAGGACGCGCAGATCATTCGTCTCGTCGGCACCACCAAGACGACCATTGAGGCCATCCGCGAGCGCACCCACTGGAACACCGCCAGCCTCTCGCCGCTGGACCCCGTGACCCTGGGCCTGTGCTCGCAGATCGACCTGGACTTCGAGGTATCGCGCGCCGCCAAGGACCGGCCGCAGAACGTGGAGGCGCCCGACAGCGGCCAGACGCTGCTGCCGGCCGACGTCACCACCGCGCCGCAAGCGCCCGACGACCGCGACATCCGCCAGCAGGCCGACGACATCGACGTGCATTCCGTCTTCTCCAAGCTGAAGCAGTTGAAGCACGACGACGAAGACGACGACCAGCACTGAGGCCATCGGCCAAAGGCAGGCGGCTTTGCGCGCCAGCCTTTACGTGATCTTAAAAGCAGCCGTGGCCTTGTGACCTGAACACTCACGCAAGGTCGGGCGGAAGATCATGCCGGCAATCGCCGCGAAGGCTTTGGCAGGATGGCGCAGCGCCGCCATGGCGGCAGCGATCGCCCTGGCCGCCAGCGTGAAGGGCCAGGCACTGCTCCTCGCCTACATTGCCGTCTATCTCGGCATCAGCATCGCGGCCACGCATCTCGTTCCGGGGGCCTCCGCGCCTGAATTCGAGCTGTTCGCGCTCTCCTTCATCCTCGGCAACATACCGATCTTCTTCCTCTCGCTGGTGACCGTCCGCTTCCTGCGCCTTGCGATCCATGTCCGGCCCAAGCGGCCGATCGCGGCGCTCTTCCATGATCTCAAGGACTTCCTCGGCTCCCCGTCCCGGCTCGTCCTGGGCGTCCCGTTGATCCTCACGTTGAGCCTGTTCATCAAGAGCTACACCAACCTCAAATACAACATCCCGGTCTTCGCACCCTATTCCTGGGACGAAGCGCTCATGATCGCCGACAGGTGGCTCCACTTCGGACGCCACCCGTGGGAATGGCTCCAACCGGTGCTGGGCTATCCCATCGTCACCATGGCGCTGAACGTGCTCTACAATCTCTGGTTCATCATAATGTGGAGCTTCTGGATGATGCTGGCCTTCGCGCAGCGGCCCTCGGTGCTGCGCACGCAGTTCTTCCTGAGCTTCCTGTTCATCTGGTCCGTCGGCGGCAGCGCCATGGCCATGCTCATGCCCTCCGTCGGCCCCTGCTATTACAGCCTCGTGGGACTGTCGCCGGACCCTTACCAGCCCTTGATGGCCTATCTGAAAAGCGCGAACGAGGTTTACCCGATATGGGCGCTTGCCACGCAGGATATGCTCTGGAACGCCTATGTCGGCACCGACCATACCTTCGGCGGCATCTCCGCCATGCCCAGCATGCACAACGCCTCGACGCTGCTTTTCGCCCTGACGGCCTGGCGCATCAGCCGCCGCCTGGGCATGGTGATGTACGGCTATGTCTTCGTGATCTTCATCGGCTCGGTCCACCTCGGCTGGCACTACGCCGTCGACGCCTACATCGCCTGGGCGGTGGTTGCCGCGATCTGGTGGATCTCCGGACAGATGGCGCGCTGGAACGAGACCACATCATGGGCGCGGGATCTGGAGCGGATATGCGCGGCCATGGCGCCCGGCCGGCAGGCCAGGGCCGTCTCGCCAGACTGATAAGTCATTCTCGTTGTTTGCCACATTTCTGACAAGTATAGGGCGATACCTGCCAATATTGAAGATGACACTTCCAAATCCCAGCCTGGGCGCGTAGATCAGCGGCTCAGTTTGGAACTTTCGAGCGATTCGCTTGTTGTAAGAGTGCTCGAGATGTCAACAGGCAGGCAGTAAACATGCGCGGGAAAGCTGGAAATCGCGACATCCGCATCGACTTTTTCCGTGGGTTGGCTCTGCTGAGCATCTTCATCAACCACATGCCGGGAAATCTGTACGATCGCTTCACCCACCGCAATTTCGGCATTTCCGATGCGGCGGAGCTTTTCGTTTTCCTCGCGGGCTTCGTCGCGGCCCTTGCCTATTTCCCGCGCTTCCTGGACGGCAGCATCCTTGGTCAGAGCTACAAGGCCTTGCGCCGCGCAGGCCAGCTCTATCTGGCGCACATCGCCTCGATCATCGGGGCAATCGCCCTGTTCGCCTTTGCCGCGCAGCATTTCGCCGATCCCGCGCTGATCGGGAAAATCAACATAATGCCGATCATTCAGAACCCGGCTCAGGGCATCCTGGGGATCGCGACGCTCGGGCACCAGCTGGGCTTCTTCAACATCCTGCCGATGTACATCGTGCTCCTGGCCATGCTGCCGGTCATCATGCTCCTGGCGCGCGTCGATCTGCGCCTGGCTCTTGGCGTGTCTTTCGCGGTTTACCTGTCGACCCATCTGTTCGGTCTGAACATGCCGCAGTACCCGAACGGCGGCGGCTGGTTCTTCAATCCCTTCGCCTGGCAGTTCCTGTTCACCATCGGCTTCACCGCCGGCGCGCTGTCCCGTTCGGGGCATGGCGCGCCCTACCATCCGGTGATCTTCTGGGCGGCGGCGGCTTTCCTGGCCTTCGGCGCCTTCATGGCGGTGACCGGCATATGGATCAACGCCTCCGTCATTCCGGCGCCGCAGACGCTGTTTGGCTTCGACAAGACCAATGAATCCCTGTTCCGCCTGGCTCATGTGCTGTCGCTGATCTATGTCTTCGTGCATTCCCCCTTCGGCGAATGGACCAGGAAGATCGCACCCGACCATCCGATCGCACTGGTGGGCCGCCATGCTCTTCCGCTGTTCTGCATCGGCTCGCTGCTGTCCATGGTCGGGATGATTATGCGCGAGCAACACGGTGGCGGCTTCGGCCTCGACACCGCCCTGGTCGCGACCGGCATCGCCATCCAGATCGTGCTGGCCCGCATCATGGAGTGGAACCGTACATCGCAGGCCAAACCCGCTGCGGCCCGTTCGGCCGCGGTCATGCCCGCCAAGGGCCAGATCGCCCTGCCCGCATCCGCCACGGTGAAGGCCCGCTGAAGCCGGCCCTGCCGCAAGCCGGAGCGGCTCCCACGAAGGCGAGCCCCGGCGAACCTGTGCGCGGGTGGACTTCAACGAAAAACGCCGCCGGCTGAACACCGGCGGCGTTTATGAATCCCTTGCCGCATTCAATCAGTGCAAAGTCCTGTGATCGGTACGCAGACGGACGATCTCATCCTTGATGTGCAACTTGCGGCGCTTGAGCTCGATCACCCGCAGGTCATCGGCTTTGGCGTGGCGGAGTTCGTCTTCGATCTCCCGCTCGAGCGCATGGTGCTTCCGTTCAAGCTCCGCGAGATGCGACGTGATGGACATGTTCGCTCCTTTCTGTCGTTGCAGATACCGCGGCAGTCTGACACAGCTCTGGCCAGTCTGTGAACCTCTTTCACGCTCTCCACCTAAGGCCTTGAAGGACACGGCAATCATGCGATACTTCCCCTCCGCCGGGAGCGGCAATTGTGGCGTAATGGCGGTCGCGCGATGAGCGAAGACGAACAGACTGAAGCGGAAATCGAGCTGTCGCGTCTCAGGCAGGAACATGGTGATCTGGACAGCGCCATCGAGGCCCTGGCCCGTCTGGGGGTCGGAGACCGGCTTCAGATTCAGCGCCTGAAAAAGCGCAAACTCTGGTTAAAGGATCGTATCGCGCATCTTGAGGATCAGCTGACGCCGGACATCATCGCCTGAAGCTGCGGTTCCGGCTTTCCGCGCAATAAAAAAGGCCCGGATAAACCGGGCCTTTCATTCAGGAGAACCTGACGCTCAGATCGTGCGCAGGTTGCCAGCAGCAGTCTTGCCGCGGCTTTCAACCATCTCGAAGCTGACCTTCTGGCCTTCTGCGAGGCTGTAGATGCCTGCGGCCTCAAGCGCGGTCGCATGGACGAAAACGTCCTTGCCGCCGTCATCAGGCTGAATGAAACCATAGCCCTTCTGGGCATTGTAGAACTTGACGGTACCTTGGGCCATGGTGGCCTCCATAGAAGACATTGCGTAGTACGACCGCGCCCGTGATGAGCGCACCCGCGTTGAGTCAATCGGAGTTGAAGGGAGTGACTTGAACGGCGCGACCCGAAACGAGAGGCGATTTTAGTCAAGACAGGCCGCAACCCTGATCGTGGGTGGAAGAAGACTCAATTTCGAACCTGCCGTCAAGCGGAACATACAACCGGCATCCGCGATCCGCCGGCCATCATTATTTTGTCAGACGGGCGGCGCGTTTCTCGTTGCTGCCCTCCTTGGGGCATTTGATAATGATGCGAATATCATTGAAGTCACCGTCCGCAGCAAATCCGAAGGGACGATCCTCCCAGCCGTAGTACATGTATTTGCCTTCGGCGCAGGGGCGTGTCTCCTTCATGGGCACGCGCCCCGGACCCTCCGGGATCATGCCCCCCTCGCTCATGTACTTGCATTGACTGAGCGTATCGCAGCGCAGGGTCTCCAGAACTTCGTTACCGCCAAGATCATCGCTGTAGTAGGTATAATTTTCGGCGGTGGGGTCAGTCCTCAACCACGGGCGGGTGCGACCGAAGCGCAGATTGTGCAGGCTGAGTTCAAGCCGTTGGCCGATTTCGCAAACCGGCATGCTGTAGTTGTATGAGTTGCCGTTGTTGTCGGCGATGGCAACCATCGGGCCACGCGTGTTCGTGGCCGGGTCGAAGCAATAGACACTGATGCGGTTGAAATCCATCGCGGCGGGATCGAGTTCCACCATGACGGGCGGATCGTAATATACCCCCGGCAACGCAAACAGCGCGACGGCCTCGACCTTCACGTCGACCTTATCGTAGCCAAGAAGGGCCATCAGCGTCACATCGACGGCCTTTTCCGAGACCACCCGGTATTCCGTTTCCGAAATCCACGTGCCGTCGCGCGCGCCAAGAGCAGCGGCGTCGGCTTCCGCCTGCATCTTCGTCTGCGCGTCGCTCAGGCGAGCATAGTCGAGAGCCAGCCCCATGGCCCCGATGACCACAACCACCATGGCCGCAAAAACGATGGCGACGCCGCCATGCGTGCATTTATGAAAGCGGGACATAGGCCACATCCAGGAAAAACCAACAGCCAGAGTGCCACGAGGTATGTAAAAATGCCTTTAAGTTCACCTTCGAAACCCGCCCGCTTCAAGATGAAGACCGCCTGTCCGGGCAGTCTGCGATGATGAGACGCGATGCTCACTTGCGCCCCGCCGCGCGATTCCTATAATCCGCCGCTTCTTCCGATCCCCGCCATGGAGCAGAGAAATGAGCGAACCGGATTGCCCGGTCGCGATCGTCATGGGAAGCCAGTCCGACTGGCCGACCCTCACCCACGCCGCCGAAACGCTGAAAGCGCTCGGTGTGGGGCATGACGCCCGCATCGTTTCCGCCCATCGCACGCCCGACAGGCTGGTCGCCTTTGCCAAGGGAGCAAGGGCCGAAGGCTTCAGGATCGTGATCGCGGGCGCGGGCGGCGCGGCCCACCTGCCCGGCATGGTCGCGGCGCTGACGGAACTTCCCGTGTTCGGCGTTCCCATGGAGAGCAAGGCGCTCTCCGGCGTCGACAGCCTCTATTCCATCGTCCAGATGCCCGCCGGAATCCCTGTCGGCACGCTGGCGATCGGCAAGGCCGGCGCGATCAACGCGGCCCTTCTGGCGGCAAGCGTGCTGGCCCTGAGCGATCCCGCTCTGGCCGACCGGCTGCGCGCCTGGCGCACGGCGCAGACCACGGGCGTCGCCGAACGCCCCACCAGCGAGACCTGACACCGTGCCAGCAACCACACCGCGCCTGAAACCCGGCGCGACCATCGGGATTCTTGGCGGCGGACAGCTTGGCCGCATGCTGGCGCTGGCGGCGGCAAAGCTCGGCTTCAAGACCCACATCTACTGCCCCGACGCCCACAGCCCCGCCTTCGACGTCACCCGCGACTTCACCATCGCCCCCTACGAGGATGAATCCGCCCTGACGCTCTTCGCCGACAGCGTCGACGTGGTGACCTACGAATTCGAGAATGTCCCGGCGCGCACCGCCGCCATCGTGGCGGACCACCGCCCGCTCTACCCCGACGCGACCGTCCTTGCGACGACGCAGGACCGCCTCACTGAAAAGACCTTCATCAACGGGCTCGGCGTTCCCACCGCGCGCTTCGCCGCGGTGGACGACCGCGCGAGCCTCGCCCAGGCGGTCGGCCATGTGGGTCGCCCGGCCGTCCTCAAGACGCGCCGCTTCGGCTATGACGGCAAGGGTCAGGTCATGCTGCGCGAGGGGCTCGATCTGGATGCCGCCTTCGGCCTGATCGGACGGCAGTCATCGATCCTGGAAGCTTTCGTGCCGTTCGAGCGCGAGATATCGGTCATCGCCGCGCGCGGCATCGACGGCGCCTTTGCCGCCTGGGACGTGGTGGAGAACAGGCACGAGAACCACATCCTGAAGACCTCGACGGTGCCGGCGCAACTTTCAGCCCGTGCGGCCGAAGCGGCGGTCGCCTGCGCCCGCCGGATCGCCGAATCGCTGAACTACGTCGGCGTCCTGGCGGTCGAGATGTTCGTGGTGCGCGAAGCCGACGGCACGGAGGCGATCCTCGTCAACGAAATCGCTCCCCGCGTTCACAATTCAGGGCATTGGACCCAGGACGGCGCCGTCACCTGCCAGTTCGAGCAGCACATCCGCGCCATCGCGGGCTGGCCGCTGGGCGGCACGGCGGCCAAGGGGCATGCCGTCATGACAAATCTCATCGGAGATGAGGTTCTGAACCTTGATGCATGGCTTGGAAACCCGCGCGCCTCCCTGCATCTCTATGGCAAATCCGAAGCGCGCGCCGGCCGGAAGATGGGTCATGCGACCATCGTAAATCCCGACGAAAAGCCATGACCGCAGTGGACACCGACCGCCTGTCCTGCTATGGACATCGCAAATGGCGGCGACGCACATGCGGCGCGTCGTCGGGTTTTGTCTTACCTACGAGCTAAGAAGGACGATCCGTGCAGGTTCTCGTTCGCGACAACAATGTCGATCAGGCCTTGAAGGCCTTGAAGAAGAAGATGCAGCGCGAAGGCATCTTCCGGGAAATGAAGCTCCGTGGCCACTACGAGAAGCCCTCTGAGAAGAAGGCTCGCGAGAAGGCCGAGGCGGTTCGCCGCGCCCGCAAGCTCGCCCGCAAGCGCGCCCAGCGCGAAGGCCTCATCCCCATGAAGAAGCGCGCCTGACCGCTTGACGGTCCAGGACTGCGCAATGGTGTGACGACAGGCGCCCCGGGGAACCCTCCGAGGGCGTTTTCGTTTTGACCAAGGTCCAACTCTCGCCGCATTCGCTGCGACACTGCGATCTTGGAATTAGGGGATTCTCATGCGGCTTGCGCACACTCTCGCATCTTTCCGTTCCATCGCGGCCCTGGGCGCGGTGCTGCTGGCCGCAGCCTGCCAGAGCATGGGATCGGATGTCGATCCGAGCGTGTACGCGGCCCAGCAGGTGAACGTCGCATCGCTCAGCGATGTGGTGAAAGCCAACCCCAACGATCCGGAAGCCTTCAACACCCGCGGCATAGCGCTCGCCCGCCAGGGCAAGTATCAGGACGCCATCGCCGATTTCGATCAGGCCGTCCGCCTCAACCCGAATCTCGCGAAGGCCTACGCCAACCGTGCGCTGGCCCGCCGCGAACTGAAGAACGATGCCCTGGCCTTGCAGGATTACGACCTCGCGATCCAGGCCGATCCCAACTACGCCTCGGCCTATGTGGGACGCGGCAACATCCACCGGCAGTCGGGCCGCTACGATCAGGCCCTGGCCGATTACCAGCGCGCGCTGGATCTCGACCGCCGCAACGCGCAGGCCTTCCACAACCGTGGGCTGGTTCATCAGGCGCAGGGCCAGCACCAGCTCGCCATCGACGACTTCACCAGCGCCGTCGCCGCCAACCCCAACGCCCAGCCGCCCTACATCGCGCGCGGCATGAGCTATCTCGCCGTGAACGATCCCAAGAGCGCGGCCGAGGAATTCGAACTGGCGATCAATCTCAATCCCAAGAACGCCGACGCCTGGTCCGGCCGTGGCCAGGCTTACGCCCAGATGAACAATCTGGAGCGGGCGCGCGGCTCCTACGCCCGCGCCCTGATGGTCAATCCCAACCATGCGGGGGCCAAGGCGGGCTTCAAGCAGGTCGGCGGCGAACCGGGCGTCAATTACAACGT
>JBEBSP010000022.1:0-20623 GCA_040394255.1 Agaricicola taiwanensis
GAGCGGGTCTACCGCGACGAGTGAGGCTGCCCTGCCGCGGCGCTGATGCGGCCCGGGCGGCTGAAGCTGCGGCCCGGTGCGGTCCGGTTCGATCGTTTCCATGATGTGAAGGCGGCCTCCGAGGGGGAGCTCGGAGGCCGCGTCGCGCCGTCGCCGGGGGGAGCCGGTGATGACGGCGGAAGTCATCAAACCCTTAGAAGGGCAGGATGATGTCGAGCACCTGCTGGCCGTAGCGCGGCTGCTGGACATCGGTGATCTGGCCCCGGCCGCCGTAGGCGATGCGGGCTTCCGCGATCTTGGTGGAATCGATCTGGTTCCCGCTGTCGATGTCCTCGGGACGGACGATACCTGCGACGATCAGTTCGCGTATTTCAAAGTTGACGCGAACCTCCTGGCGGCCTTCGACCACAAGATTTCCGTTTGGAAGCACTTGAGTGACGACGGCTGCCACGTTGGTGACCAGTTCTTCCGAGCGGTCTATCTTGCCTGATCCTGCGCTAGATGAATCCGACCCGGCGCGGACGAGGTTTTCATTGTCGATTTCCTCGGGAAGGACTTTGCTGAGCGCCTTCTCATAGCCGAATATATTGTCGATTCCGAGACCTTCGCTGTTCTTCCGGCTGCGGTTGGTCTTGTTCTCGAAGGTAGCCTTGTCCGCGACCCGGACCTTGACGGTCAGGATGTCGCCGATCTTCTGGGCGCGCTGGTCCTTGAAGAATCCGCGCGACCCCGTGCGCCACAAGGAATTCGCCTGATAGACGGGGGTTTCGGGCTCGGGCATGGGCATGCGCACCGGCCGGTATCCGGGTTGGGCGGTGGGGTCCTCGATCGCGGTCAGCGCCGGGGCCTGACCGACCTGCTTCAGGCGATCGGCGGTACCGCAGTTGGCGACGAGGAGCGCGAGGCCGGCAACAGCGCAGACGCGGGAAATGGGTCGCGAAATCATACTCTTACGCTCCTCAACGTGCTGACAGCATGATGGCGTGGCCGGAGGTGACAGTGACCTGTCCCGGCCCCGTGACCGTGCCTTCGATGGTGCGCTTCGACTGGATATTCAGAACCGAAACGCTTGCGCCCCTGGCCCCGGAGGCCAGCGCCTGGCCGCGCACGGTAAGCGTCATGCCCGGTACGGCGTGGACGATGGTCACGGCGCCGCCGCGCTCCACCAGCACCGGCTTGTCGAGATCGCCCGGCTTCAAGGGCTCGTCCGAGCGCAACGACCTGCGGGCGGCCATGCCGATGGCCTGGTCGAGGGAGGTCAGGGCGTCGGCCGGAATGCTGGTGCGTGGCAACTTGACGACGGCAAGGTCGTCCTTGCCGAGCTTGGCCGAACGGTTGATGGCGCGCGCTGCCACGACGACATCGATGCCGTCGATGGCCGTTCCCGTCACGCTCTGCCGCGCCAGCGGACGCGCCGGATCGCCAATGAGGACCTCGGCCTCGAATCTGCCGGTCCTGGCGGTCCAGGAGACCGTTCCGATGGACAGGGCCGCGTCGGCGGGGCCGTTGGCGGTGACCAACGGGGCATGATCGAAGGTGATGTCGATGTTCTCCGGGGCCGGGCTGCGGGACTGGTCAGCGAGCCTCAGACGCAGGGCGGCCTCGATCTCGGCCTTGCCGGCGGCGCGGCCGGTGCGGGCGACCGAGACCTGCGTGATGCCGCCGGTCGATATGTTGTTCACGCCGATCCTTGTGGCGGCGGAAAGAATGTCCTTGGCGCTGACCTGTCCGGTGAGGCCGGGCCCCGGTGCGCGGAAGACCGGCTGGTTCGCCGCGGCGCCAGCGTCGCTGACGAGATCGCCCAGCATGACGATGTCCTGTGTGACGATGATGTGCGGACGCAGGACGGGTGCGGCGCGCGCAGCGCCCATGAAGGCGCTAAGGGCTGCCATGCCCAGGCAAAATGCAATCACAAGGCGGAGCGGATGGGTCATCGTCATCACCTCAGGTTTGCGGTTGCTTCGAGCATGCTGTCGGCGGCGGACACCACACGGGCGTTCATTTCGTAGGCGCGCTGGGCGGCGATCAGGTCGGAGATTTCCGTCACGGCATTCACGTTGGCCTCTTCGAGATGGCCCTGCAGGAGGGAACCGAAACCTTCGGTTCCGGCCGTACCGGCGATCTCCGGGCCGCTGGCACCGGTTTCGCGGTAGAGGTTGTCGCCGATGCCTTCGAGTCCCGACTTGTTGATGAAGCGGGCCATCTGGAGCTGGCCGATCTCCTGCGGCGCAGGTTGTCCGGGCAGGGTGACCTGGACGGTGCCTTCGGCGTTGATCGTGACCGAGCTCGCGTCCTGCGGAACCGTGATGCCCGGGTCGACGATGTAGCCGTCGACAGTGACAAGCTGGCCATTGGCGTCGAGCTCGAACGAGCCGTCGCGTGTGTAGGCCGTCGTGCCGTCCGGCATCTGGATGCGGAAGAAGCCGTCGCCACGGATGGCGACGTCGTATTCCTTCCCGGTCGGCGTCAGGTTGCCCTGGGTCATGATGCGCGGCGTGGCGACGGTGCGCACGCCCGAGCCGATCTCGACGCCGGCGGGCACGATGGTGCCGGTTTCCGAGGTTGCCGTGCCCGCCCGGCGGTTGATCTGGTACAGCATGTCCTGGAAGCCGACGCGCTGCCGCTTGAAGGCGGTGGTGCGCATGTTGGCGATGTTGTTGGAGATCGTCTCGACGTTGAGCTCCTGGGCCATCATGCCCGTGGCGGCGGTGTAGAGAGCGCGCATGGGTTTGTCTCCTCAGGCCGGAATATCGGACAGGCGTTCGATCGCTGTGCTGCGCATCTGTTCGCTGCGCTGCATCAGGCTCGACAGGGTCTGGTAGCTGCGGGTCAGCTCCATCATCCGGGAGATTTCGACCACCGGCTCGACGTTGGCCTTTTCGAGCGTGCCCTGTTCCAGGCGGACCTGGCCGGCGGGCAGCTCATTGACTGGCGTCGGCGAGCGGAACAGGTTGCCGCCCTCGGCGACGAGGTTCTGCGGATTGGCGACCGCGACCAGACGAAGACGTCCACGCGCTCCCAGGTTGGTTGTGATGGTGCCGTCGGAACCGATGGTGACGTCGGCCTCGTTCTCGCCGAGCTGGAGATTGCCTTCGGTCGTCAGGACCGGCTCGCCGCCCGCGGTGGTCAGGACGCCGTCGGTGTTGACGAGGAAATTGCCGTTGCGGGTGTAACGTTCGCCCTCGGGCGTATCGACGACGAAGAAGCCTTCGCCATTGATCGCGACATCGAGCGGATTGTCGGTGACCTGCATCGGGCCGGTGGTGAAATCCTGCCAGGTGCCGCGATCCTGGACGTAGGACAGGCGCTTGTCGCTGTGGGGGAATTCGTCAGCCCGGGCGACCGGCATGATGAATTCCTGGAACGCGACGCGCTGCGCCTTGTACCCCGTGGTGCTGAGGTTCGCGATGTTGTTGGCGACGACGTCGAGCTCGCGCCGGAGCGCGGTCTGACGTGAAAGCCCTATGAGCAATGAATTGTCCATTCGACCGCTTCCCCTCGGTCGTTGAAGATCGGCGGCCCCGATCCTTCCCCGATCGCGATCGCCGCAGAATGCAGTGCAGAAGGCGTGCCAAGACGGGAAAACCATCATTTCCGAAGGGTTAACCGACAGATTGGTTTTTCCGCAGCTATGGCGGAATTTCCGTTGAGGAAAGAATGACTCGGCAAAAGTTGCCGATGAAGGTTGTCCGAAAAGAAAACGTTAACCTTTCTTTCCCTACTGTTAAGCATCGGAACAGGGGGCGGCGATTTGCGTCGTCAGTGATGGATATGGCGAATGTCGCCGACGCCGGTATGGAAGAGGTTCCCGTCGAGGCGGTGGCCAAGCCTGCCGGGAAAAAGAAGAAGCTGATCCTGATCGGCGCGGTCGTGCTTGCGCTCGCCGCCGCAGGCGGTGGCGCCTTCATGCTCATGGGCGGCGAGGCGGCTCCCGAGGGCGAGGCCGTCGAGGCCAAGAAGCCTCCGGTGTTCGTGGACCTGCCGGAGATGATGGTCAATCTGGCCGTGCCGGCGGACCGCCCCCAGTACCTCAAGCTCAAGATTTCCCTGGAAATCGCTGACGAAAGGCTTGCCGAGAAGATCAGTCCGATGATGCCGCGCGTGCTCGATGCCTTCCAGGTTCATCTGCGCGAGATGCGTCCCTCCGATCTCGACGGTTCCGCCGGTCTCTATCGCCTGAAGGAAGAGCTGCTGCGCCGGATCAACGCGGCGGTCTATCCGGGGCGTGTGGAAGCCATTCTCTTCAAGGAAGTTCTGGTGCAGTGAGCGCATGATGGGCGAGCCGGAAGAGGAAAATCTCGATCAAGACGCGATGGCCGCGGAATGGGCCGCCGCGCTTGAAGGGGGCGAAGGCGGCGACGAGGTCTCGACCGAATGGGCGGCCATGCTCGGTGGAGACGGCGTTCCCCAGGCCGGAACGGCGCGTGGTGGCGCCGATCGCATCCTTGGCCAGGAAGAGATCGACAGCCTTCTGGGCTTTTCGTTCGACGAGCTTTCGCTCAGCCAGCATTCCGGCATCCGGGCGATCATCGATTCGGCGATGGTCTCCTACGAGCGTCTGCCGATGCTGGAGATCGTGTTCGACCGCATGGTGCGGCTGCTCACGACATCCCTGCGCAACTTCACGTCGGACAACGTCGAGGTGTCGCTGGATTCGATCACCTCGGTGCGGTTCGGCGACTATCTCAATTCGATCCCGCTTCCTGCCATCCTGACGGTCATCCGGGCCGAGGAATGGGACAACTACGGTATCGTCACCGTCAATTCGAGCCTGATCTATTCCATCATCGACGTGCTTCTGGGAGGGCGCAGGGGCGTCTCGTCAATGAAGGTGGAAGGGCGGCCCTACAGCACGATCGAAACCAACCTCGTCCGGCGTCTCTTGGAGGTCGTGCTGGCCGATGCCGAGCAGGCCTTCAAGCCTCTCTCGCCGGTGACGTTCCACATCGACCGGCTTGAGACCAATCCCCGGTTCGCGGCCATCGCGCGCCCCGCCAACGCCGCGATCCTGGTGCGTCTCCACATCGACATGGAAGACCGCGGCGGCGCCTTCGAGTTCCTGCTGCCCTACGCGACGGTCGAGCCGATCCGCGAGGTCCTGCTCCAGGGCTTCATGGGTGAGAAGTTCGGCCGCGATGCGACCTGGGAGGGCCATCTGGCGACCGAGATCTGGTCGGCGGAACTTGAGCTCTCGGTCATGCTTTATGAGCGCCAGCTGCCGCTGCGCCGAATCATGGAGCTCGATGTCGGCGATACCCTCGTGCTCGACATGAACCCCGATGACCTCGTGGAGCTGCGCTGCGGTGACGTGGTGCTGACCGAGGGGCGCATGGGACGGGCCGGCGAGAATGTCGCCATTCAGGTCGCGCGCGACCTGCGCAGGTCCAGGACAACGATGGCCATCTTTGAATCGGCGGACGTCCGCCAGGAGGTCGCATGATGAGCAATACCTTTGCGCTCATGATAGAGGGTCTGGTCGCCCTTCTGCTGGTCACGACCATCGGCTATTGCTTCGTGCTCAACCGCAAGCTGGTGCGTCTGCGATCCGACGAGACCGCACTCAGGGCGACCATCGCCGAACTCGTGACGGCGACGGACATAGCCGAACGCGCCATTGCCGGCTTCAAGCTGGCGATTCGCGATTGCGACGTGACGCTCGCCGACCGCCTCAGCCGGGCGGAGCAGATGTCGGCGGATATGGCCGAACAGCTCGACATCGGGCAGGACGTGCTCAAGCGCATCACCATGATCGCCGAGGCCGCGCGTCCCGAACCGGCCTCCGTGTCGCCACGTCTGGCGACAGAGTTCATGCAAGCCGACGATGCTCAGGTGCCGCCCAGCAAGGCCGCCGCCGCCGCCATGGCCGCGCAGGCTCTCGCGCTACGGGCTCGTGAGCGCCGCGCCGCAAGCGTCGCGGCCTGATCGGAGATCGTCATGGGCGGACTGCGTGCCCTGCCGCTTGTGGTCGCCGCAGCGCTTGCCGTGCTGACGCTGAAGGTGATCGGTATGGCGAGCGGTGAAGGCTGGGCATTGCGGCTGGATACCCCCGCCGTGGCGCAGGTGACGCCGGACCCCGCCTATCGTCCCGTCGCCTGGGCGCATGAGCGGATGGCGAAAGCCGAAACGGCCGAAACGATGGCCGATCCCGTCATCACCGGATCGGCCCCGCCGAAAAAGAAGGAGGAGTCCGCGCCCGAGCCCATAGCGCCGGAGGCCCCGCCATCCAATGTTCTTCAGGATAGCGACAGCGGGGAGCGTTCGACGCCCGGGGAGCGCGCGGTGCTGGAGCGGCTGACCGATCGACGCAAGGAACTCGAGGACAAGGCCCAAGAGATCGAGATGCGGGACAGCCTGCTTCAGGCGGCCGAGAAACGAATCGAGGCGCGCATCAAGGAGCTTGAGACGATCGAGGCCAGGATCGCGGCAACCAAGGAGGGAGAAGGCGAGGGCACCGAGGGCCAGGGCGCCAAACCGAGAGCGAACGGGGTCCCATCCGAAAAGCTCAAGGATCTGGTGACCATGTACGAGAACATGAAGCCCAAGGATGCGGCGAAGATATTCGACGAGCTCAATCTTCGTGTGCTGGTCGACGTGGTGAAGCAGATGAATCCGCGCAAGATGGGTGACGTGCTCGCGAAGATGAAGCCCGAGGCGGCACAACGGCTCACCGTCGAACTCGCCAGTTATGGGCGAAAGCCCGCCGCGGCTGTGCCCATGCCTCAAGCATTGCCGCAGATTCAAGGAATTCCGACGCAGCCTTAATGAAATCGTTGCCGCGTCCTTAACCGGGCAGGCGTATGCAGAGACATCAGGTTCAGGAGCGCGCGGTGCCGGTCAGGAAGCCCGCAGGACAGGCAAGACAGACGCAGCCAGGCCGAAAGGGTCTGGTGCGGGTGTTGCTGTGCGCGTTCCTTGGTCTTGCTCCGATCGGAACGAGCGCCGCCCTGGCCGCCGATGCTCTCGTCGATGCGCGGGAAGAGCAGGGTTTCGGCCGCGTCGTGATGACCTTCGATCAGCTCCCGACCTTTGATGCTCGGGTGTCCACGGGCGTCCTCGTGGTGACCTTCGCCGATCCCATCAAAGCTGATCTGTCGATGGTCGTTGGCAGCATGCCCGGTTATGTGACCGCGGCCCGGCGCGATCCTGACGGCAAGGCCATCCGCATGGCGCTCAGCCGGCCCGTCACCATCAACACGATGCAGGCCGGCGAGAAGCTCTTCATCGATTTCCTGCCCTCCGGCTGGGTCGGTTATCCCCCAAGCCTGCCGCGCGATGTGATCGCCGAGCTCAATCGCAAGATTCGCGACGCACGCAAGGCCGAAGCCACGATCCGCACCCTCAAGCAGAGAACTTACGACCCGCTGACATTGGAGGTGGGCAGCACTCCGACCTTCACGCGGCTGGTCTTCGGCTTGAACACACCCATTCCGGCGCGTCACGAACGGGCCGGTGACAAAGTCACCTTATGGATCGACGCGCCGATCCCTTTCGACGCGAACGAAGCGGTGGGCATGATCCCGCCGGAGGTGACCAATCTGGCGGCCGCCTCCACGGCGGATGGCCTGACGATCACCTTCGATCTCGATCCGGACATCGACCTTCGTGGGTTCCGGGAAGGTGATAATTACATTCTCGACCTGACACCGCCCGAGAAGGCTGTCGCCAGGCCGATCGTTCCCGACAGTATCCTGAATGCGGCTGAGAGCGCCACTTCGCCTGTTCCGGTGGAGACGGTGAAACCGGACGCTGCTGTGCCTGCCAATGGTGCGGCCGCGTCGGTTCCGCTGCCATCACCGCGTCCGGCCCATGCGGCGAGGACCACGGAGCCTGCGGCGTCGACCGAGGCCGCGACCCAGATCGTTGCCGCGCCGGCGCACGAGTCCGAGACCGTCGAAAAAGCCCCCCAACTGGCGGCCGACCGGTCTCTATCCGAATCTCCCGTGGTGACCCAGGAGCCGGAATCGTCCATTACCGAGCGAGCGGCCGCGACGGTTACTGCATCGCCGGCTGTTTCGAAGCCCGCGTCTGAACCCGTTGCGCAACTGGCGGTCAATGCGTCTGCACCCTCCGTGCGCCGTGTCCGGGATATCATGGAGATCGTGATCCCCTTCGATCAGCGCCCGCCGGCGGCGGTGTTCATGCGCGGATCGACGCTCTGGATGGTGTTCGACAGCGACGAGGCCTTCGATCTTGGCTTCCTCGTGGATGACACCGGCGGTCTCGTGACCGACGTGAGCCAGGAGCGCTCCGGGCCATCGCACATCATCAGGCTGGCGCTGTCCGAGTCGAGGCTGATCTCCGTCATCGCGGATGGCTCGTCCTGGGTAATCGCGCTTGGCGATACCGTGGTTGAGCCGGCACGGCCGATCTATCTCAGCTCCGGTTATGCCGGTGACGGCCGTTCCGCCGTGAAGACCACTCTCGAAAGCATCGGCGGCGTAAGGTGGCTGGAGGATCCCGATGTCGGCGATCGCCTCGCGGTCGTCACCCTTCAGGGGCCGCCCCGCGCCATCGTTCGCGGGCATGCCTTCGTTGAATTCCGGGCTCTGTCGACGGCGCATGGCATGGCTTTGCAGGCGGTTGCGGATGACCTGTCGGTCACGGCGGGCCTCGTCGATGTCATCGTGACGCGCGATGGCGGTCTCACGCTGTCGAACTGGGAACGGCCGGCCCATGAACAGCCGATGCGCTACGTCAGCCGCACGCCCGAGCTCAATGCCGGACCCTTCCAGTCCACACTTTGGAACGCGGCCTTGGCGAAGCCCTATCTGGCCGGGGCCGATGAGGAGATGCGTCTGGCCGCCGCGGCAAGCCCCGAGGAAAAGGGCACGGCGCGGATGTCGCTCGCGCGCTTCCAACTGGCGCATGGCAATGCCGCCGAGGCCAAGGCCGTTCTTGATGTGATGCGCGCCGAGGACAGGTCACTGGCCAACCGGTCGGACATCAGCATGATGTATGGCGCCGCGCTGGTGAAGCTGGGCCGCAACGAAGAGGCGCTCAAGGTGCTGGAGCGCGGCGATGTCAACGACCTGCGGCAGACGCAGTTGTGGAAGTCCGTGGCCGAGGCGCGGCTTGGCCGGCTGTCCCGGTCGCGGGAAGCCTACCGCAAGGGAGAGCCGGCGCTCAACACGATGCCGGAGGCGCTGCAGGCCCTGTTCCGGGAGACGGCGGCGCAGGTTGCCATCGATTCGCGTGATTATTCGACCGCGGCCATCGAACTGGATGCGGTGGACGCCATCGGGCCGGAGGATGGCTCCTGGCGGCGCACCGTGTTGAGGGCGCGTATCGCCGATGGGCTGGGGCAGACGGCATCGGCGCTGGAAGGGTATCGGGTTGCGATGTCCGGTGATGATGCGATCGCTGCCGCCGAGGCGCGCTATCGCTCCACCAAACTGCGTTTGGCGAAGGGCGAGGTCGCTCACGCCGAAGCGCTGCGTGATCTGGAGCTGATGTCGGTCGGCTGGCGGGGCGATAACATCGAAGCGGACGTGCTGGCCACGCTGGGCGAGCTTTACACCGCGGACAAGCGCTGGCGCGATGCCTTCGAGGTGATGCGCACCGCTGTCACCCTGTATCCCAATGCCGAGGTCACGCGCACGCTGCAGCAGACCATGTCCGATCGTTTCGCGGACATCTTCCTCGCCAATGGGGAAAAGATCGAGACGCTGGATGCTCTTGCCCTGTTCCTCGATTTCAAGGAACTGACGCCACCCGGTCGCCGCGGCGACGAGATCATCCGCCGGCTTGCCGACCGGATGGTTGAGGTCGACCTGCTGCAGGAAGGGGCCGATCTTCTTGAATATCAGATCGACAACCGGCTGGCCGGGGCGGCCCGCGCGCAGGTCGCGGCACGGGCTGCGGTCATCCATCTGCTCAACCAGAAGCCCGCACGCGCCTACAAGGTGCTTCAGGCGACCCGCCTCGCGGGTCTGCCTACGGAATTGCGACGCAGCCGGACATTGCTCGAGGCCAAGGCGCTCGCCGAGATCGGTCGCCCCGATGTCGCCATCGAACTGGTGGATTCGCTCGATGGCTCCGATGCTCTTCTCATGAAGGCGGACATCCTCTGGAAGGACCGGCGCTGGCAGGAAGCCGGCGAAGGGCTCGAACTTCTCCTCGGCACCCGCTGGCGGGAGAACACATCCCTGGACGACGAGGAGCGCATGAATGTCCTGCGCGCCGGCATCGGCTATGCGATGGCGGAGGATTCCCTCGGTCTGGAGCGACTGCGGGTCAAATACGCCGCGCTAATGGCCAACAGCCCGGATGGCCGGGCCTTCGACACCATCACCGCGCCGATCGATGCGCGGGGTGAGGCCTTCACGGAGCTGGCGCGGTCGATCGCGGCGACCGATACCTTCACCGGCTTCCTCGCGGAATACCGCAAGCGCCATCCCGAGGTGGCGGGGCCGCTGGAGGGGACGCCTGCGTTTGCGCCCGATGCATCCGCTTTGCCGGTTCCCCAGGCCGAAGCAGCGGCCCAGACGGCGGCGCGCTCCTGACGTTCCTCTAAAGCCTATTCGGCGAAAGAAGGTTCGCCGAATAGGCTTTATCTATTTGTTTCGACGCACTTTTTTACGCAAAACCGGAATCTGTATTTGCTGAAGACGCTCTAGCCGCCGAAGCTTTCGACAAGGCTGCCGGCGACGAGATACCAGCCGTCGACCAGAACGAAGAAGATCAGCTTGAACGGCAGCGACACCAGCACCGGGGGCAGCATCATCATGCCCATGGACATGAGGACCGACGCCACGACGAGATCGATCACCAGAAACGGCACGAACAGCAGGAAGCCGATTTCGAAGGCGCGACGCAGTTCCGAAATCATGAAGGCCGGCACCAGCACCCTCAGTTCCGTCGCTTCGGGGGTTTCAGGCGGTGGCTGCTTGGCGAGATCGAGAAACAGGCCGAGATCCTTTTCCCGGACATGTTCGAGCATGAAGGCGCGGAACGGTTGGGACGCGCGGTTGAAGGCTTCCTGGCCCTCGATTTCATTGGCCAGCAGGGGGACGATGCCGTTGTCGTAGGCCGTCTGGAACGTCGGCGCCATGACGAAGCCCGTCAGGAAGAGGGACAGGGCGATGATGACCGCATTGGGCGGTGCGGTCTGTGCGCCCAGAGCGGTGCGCAGCAGCGACAGCACCACCACGATCCGCGTGAACGAAGTGACCATCACGAGGATGGATGGCGCCAAGCTGAGAACAGTGATGAGTGCGACGAGCTGAAGCGCGCGCTCCGTGACACCCGCGTCCGCACCGAGATCGATCGTGACCCCCTGGGCATGCGCGCCGGTGGCGAACAGGCTGGCCGCGATGACTGCGGCGACGCGGAACGCCGCCGGATGCTTCATGACTTGGCGCGATCCGGCCCGCGCCCGAGCAGGTTGGCCATTTCCTCTTCCAGAGCGTCGAGCGGAGACTTGGCGGTTTCCGCTTTTGGTTGCGGAGCAGAGGCGGATTGCTCCGGCGTTGTGCTGCGCTCAGGGGGAGGAGGTGTCTGCGTCAGGTCGTTTTTGTCGTCGGGCTCGGCCGGTTTGGGCGCCGGTGGGCTGAAAACACGCGCTGCCGGGCCCGCTGAGGGGCGGGAAAAGGCCGCGGGGGCAAAGGGGGCGGGTGCGGTCGCGTCCGGCCTTGCCTGAGAAGCGGGTTCCGGATCCGGAGCCGTAACAGGCGCCTTTGGCGGTTGGGCTGGATGCGGGCGACCCACGGATTCGTCGAGCTTGCTGGCAAGATCGCTGAACAGGGGATCATCATCCACCATGGAGTGCGCGGGAGCCGGCTGAGGCGGGTTGGATGGCGCGGGCGTCTGCGCCACGGTGGGCGGTGGCGGCACGGATGGCTGTGCTTGGGTCGGTTTCGCCGGTGGCGCGGCCGCCGGCTTTTCCTGGGTGCGTTCGGCCGGCATCGCGGCGGGAGCGGGACGCGGTGCGAGTGGTGGCCTTAATGCCGCGGCCGCCGGAGGCGCGGCGAAGGGAGACGAAGCCGCAGCCGGCATGGGGGGGCGAGGCGTCGCCGCGCTTGCGGGTGCGGCGGGTTGCGTCCGGGGGGCGTCGGATGCGGCCGGACGGGCGGTCGGCGTGGCGAGCGGTCGCGCGGCCGATGTCGCGACCGGGCGCGGCGGCACGGCCGGAGGCGTCCCGGTCGGGGCCGTGGCCGAAGGCGTTGCCGGTGCTTCCGCGCGGCGGGCGGGCGCGGGTGCGCGGCTGGTGTCCCGCTGCTGCTGGTGCCGGACGATGCCGCTTTCGATCACGATGTCGTTGGGACCGCCGAGCATGATGAGGTGTTCGACGTTGTCGCGCCGGATCAGCACCAGCCTGCGGCGGCTGTCCACGGCCTGGACGTCGAGGACGCCGAGCCGGGGCTGGCGGGCGCGTCCGCCTGAAACGCCCTTGAGCAACCGTGCGCCGGTGATGCGCTTCAACACCCAGGCGGCCAGGCCGATGAAGGCGAGGACGACGATGAAGGCCGCTGCGAAACGTATCGGCAGTGGCGAGTCACCGCCGAAGATCTGGTCGAAAAATCCCATGACCTGCCGTTCCTTTTTACCCTACCGCCTCGTGATCCGAGGATACCTCTTGCAGGTGGCATCCTGTCAAAAGTTAACCCGGTCGGCAAAAACAGCCGGGCCACTTCTCAACAAAGAACTAACAGCATCGCCGCACGCAAGCCATTTCGGGTAACCCGCTCGGCTACGCATTGCAAGTCGCGAGAGGCATTAACCCACGGTTAACCATGATCCGGCATTTTCTTCCTACACCTTTGAAAAGAGGTGGGCCTTTTGAAGAAGAAGGCGGAGCGATCATGTCGATAACCGGATTGAATGTCCTTGGTTTGCTGAAGACCAAGATGCTTTGGCATCAGGATCGGCAGCGCGTCCTGGCCGAGAACGTCGCCAATGCCGACACGCCCGGCTTCAAGGCCCGTGAATTGCGTATGCCGGACTTCGGGCAGTCCGCGGTCAGCGCTCCGGCCAGCGTGGTGATGGCCTCCACCAATCCGCTCCATCAGGCGCCGATGGGCGGCGGTGCGGGGCGCGATGACCGCCGGTCCCACACATTCGAGATCACTCCGGAGGGCAACAGCGTCGTCCTGGAGGAGGAAATCCTGAAGGTCGGCCAGAACGCGATGGATCATCAGATGGTGTCGCAGCTTTACAGCCGCAGCATCGGATTGTTGCGCAAGGCGATCTCCCGTCCCGCATGAGGAGTGAAGCATTATGGATCTCATGAAGACCATCATGGTCGCCGCTTCGGGGCTGAAAGCCCAGTCGGGGCGCATGCGCGTCATCGCCGAAAACATGGCGAACGTCGATTCGGTGGCGCCCCGCGCTGGCCTCGACCCGTACCGCCGCCGCGTCCCGACGTTCGAGACGAGCTTCGACCGCGAGCTGAACGCCGAGGTCGTGAAGCTGGGCCGCATCCAAAAGGACAATTCCGATTTCGGCACGCGCTATGAGCCCGGCCACCCGGCGGCGGATCCGCGCGGCTATGTGCGCACGCCCAACGTCAACACGCTGGTCGAGCAGATGGATTTCCGCCAGGCCCAGCGCAGCTACGAGGCCAACATCGGTGTCATCGGCACCACGCGCCGGATGATCTCCCGCACTCTGGACATCCTGCGCGGCTGATCCCCGCGCCTCACGGAAAGGCTTTGAGCCATGACCACCAATCTTCTCGCCGCGAACGCCTATGCCGCGCTCGGCAGCATCCTCGGGGGCGGCAGCGCCGGCGCCGGGGCGGCCATGCCGGGACTGGATTCCGCCAAGGGGGGCGGCAAATTCGCGTCCATGGTAAGCGACGCTATCGGTTCCGTTGCTGAAAGCGGCGCTTCCGCCGACGCCAAGACTCAGTCCATGGTGCAGGGCAAGGCCGATCTCGTGGATGTCGTCACGGCGGTCAGTGAAAGCGAGCTTGCGCTCGAAACGCTGGTCAGCGTGCGTGACAGGGTGATCTCGGCCTATGAGGAAATCATGCGGATGCCGATCTGAAGGAACGAGGTCATGACTGGTCCCGAGGTTCTCGACGTCGGCAGGGACGCGATCATCACGCTTCTGATCGTGTCGGCTCCGCTGCTCGTCGTCAGCCTCGTGGTCGGCGTCAGCATCGCGTTGTTCCAGGCGCTCACGCAGATCCAGGAAATGACCCTCGCCTTCGTCCCCAAGATCATTGCCGTCTTCGTCGCCATGATCGTTGCCCTGCCATTCATGGGCGACGTGCTGGCCGCGCATATGACACGGGTGATCGAGCGCATCGTCTCGGGTTGAGGTCATGACCGTCACCGTCCTGCCCGATGTCGCGGCGGTCTTCATGCTCATCTTCGCCCGGATCGGCACGCTGGTCATGCTGCTGCCCGCCATTGGCGAGCGCATGGTCCCGGCCCGCATACGCCTTGCCCTCGCCGTCTTGCTGACGCTGGTGTTCTTCCCCTTCGCCCAGCCCTATTATCCGCCGCTGGGCGGCATGCCGCAGGTGATGAGCCTGCTTGCCGGCGAGCTTCTGATCGGCATCGTGCTCGGCATCACGGGGCGGCTGCTGCTGTCCTGCTTGCAGACCGCCGGCACGGTGATCGCGCAGCAACTTGGCCTCGGTTTCGTCACTCAGGTCGATCCCAGCCAGAACCAGCAGGGTGTCCTGGTCGGCAACTTTCTCATGCTGCTCGGCATCACGTTGCTATTCGCCACCGACATGCATCACCTCTCGATCGGGGCCATCGGTGACAGCTATCTGATCTTCCGGCCCGGCGACCTGCCGGACATGGGAGACAGCGCGAAATACGCGGTCACGGTCGCCACGGGATCGTTCAAGATCGGTATCCAACTGGCGGCGCCCATCCTCGTGCTGGGCCTCATCTTCAACGTAGGGCTGGGCCTGCTGGCGCGACTGATGCCGCAGATGCAGGTCTTCTTCATCGCCGTTCCGGCGTCCATCATGCTCGGCTTGGCGCTCATGGCGGTGGTGCTCGCGACCATGATGGGCGTGTTCACGGACTATGTCCGCAGCGGCCTTGCCGAACTTCTCATGAGGTAGCGACCCCATGGCGGAAGGCGGCCAGGACGACGCGGAACGCTCTGAAGAGCCTTCCCAAAAAAAGCTCGATGACGCCCGCGAGAAGGGCAACATCGCCAAGAGCCAGGAGGTCAACACCTGGTTCATGCTGGCGGCCGGCGCGCTGGCCCTGTCCATGTATGGCTCCAGCGGAGCCGTCGAGCTGACGGTGAGCATGCGCGGGATACTGGAGCATGCCCATGACATCCGGCTGGATGGCGGCACCGTCATGCTGTTCGGCCAGAAGGTGTTCTTCGCGGTGATGGCGGCGGTGGCGATGCCGCTGGTCCTGCTGATGCTTGCTGGTCTCCTGGGAAATATTATCCAGCACCCGCCGCTCTGGACCACGGAGCCGCTGACGCCGAAATTCTCGAAAGTCTCGCCGATCGCGGGCTTCGGCCGCATCTTCTCCAAGCAGAGCCTTGTGACCTTCCTCAAGGGTCTGATGAAGATCGGCATCGTCGGGGCGGTGCTGGTGACGGTGGTCTTGCCGGAACGAGATCGCGTCGCCCTCACCGTGCAGATGGACGTCGCGGCGCTTGGGGCCTTCCTGCTGGACGAGGCGATCACCGTCTTCATCGCGACGGTGTCCGTGCTGGCGGCGCTGGCGGCTGCGGACTACGTCTACCAGCGTCATACCTGGCACCAGAAGCTCAAGATGTCCGTGCGCGAGCTCAAGGACGAGTACAAGCAGCAGGAAGGTGATCCGCAGATCAAGGCGCGCATCCGGCAACTGCGCATGGAGCGCTCGCGCCGGCGTATGATGGCGGCGGTGCCGACGGCCACGGTGGTCATCACCAACCCGACCCACTTTGCCGTCGCGCTGAAATACGAGGACGGCATGAGCGCGCCGGTCTGCGTCGCCAAGGGTGTCGACGCGGTGGCGCTGCGGATTCGTGCGCTGGCGGAGGAAAACGATGTTCCGACTGTGGAAAACCCGCCGCTCGCCCGCGCCCTTTACGCCAGCATCGACATCGATGACACCATTCCCGATGAGCATTACCGTGCGGTGGCCGAGGTCATCGGCTATGTCTATCGCCTGAAAGGCAAGGCGCGCAAACGCTAGATCATGGCCGGGGCGTGTGCATTCGCCGCTCATGATCCGGGCTGTTTGGCCGTCGCATTTTCTTGACGCAAAAAGCGGAATCCATTTCTGCTGAAAATGCTTTGGAGAGAACCGGGCGCCGTTGCATTTGCCGTGGGCGCGCACCATGCTCCCCACGGGATGCGGCGATTCCCATCAGACAAGGGGCTGGCCACGATGGCCGACAAGGATCTTTCGGCGTTCGAGGCGCCGATCGACCGCACACAGCGTTCCGGCAGCATCGGTCTCGTGTTTGCAGTTGCGGCAGTGCTGGTCGGTATTTCGGTTGCCATCACACTGATAAACCGGGAACATTCCGAGCCGTACATCCTGCTGTTCCTGGCAGTGCTGGCGGTCATCGGCATCTTCGCGCTGTTCGCGGTCGCGATCGGCATCCTGCATTTCGGCGGCAGGGCCGTGCGTGAGGATTTCGCGCGCGCCTTCGTGGCCGGCGCGGACGATGGCATCATCGTGACCGATTCCGAAGGCGGCATCACCTTCGCCAATCGCGCCTATCTGACGCTGACCGGCTCGGAAAACGCCGCCGATGCGCGGCCGATCGAGCGTGTCTTCGCGGGTGACCCCGACGTCGCGGAGACGATCTACCGGCTGGCGCAGGCCGCCCGGGAGGGCAAGAGGGCTCAGGAGGAGTTCCGCGTCGCGGTGGGTCCCAGGGGCGGACCTGCCTGGTACCGTGCGGCGGTCCATGCCCCCGAGGCACGCGGCGGCAAGGAGATCGTCTGGACGCTGGCGGACGTCACGCGCGAGCGGGACCGCCAGGAAAACATCTTCCAGGAACTGCAGCACGCCATCGGCTTCCTCGACCACGCGCCGGCGGGCTTCTTTTCCGCCGAGCCGGACGGTTCGATCGGCTATATGAACGCCACGCTGGCGGGCTGGCTCGACCACGATCTCGCCCGGATCGGATCGGGCGGCCTGTCGGTCGGCGACATCCTGGCCGGGGACGGCGCGGCGCTGGTGACGGCGGTGTCGGCGACCCCGGGCTCCGTCGCGACCGAAATCCTCGACGTCGATCTCAAGACACGCAGCGGCCAGAGCATGCCCGCGCGCCTCCTGCACAAGGTGGCGATCGCGGTCGACGGCACGGCCGGTGCCTCGCGCACGCTGGTGCTGGATCGCTCGCGCGGCACGGGCGTTCCCGATCCGCTGCGCGCGGCGGAGGTGCGCTTCGCGCGCTTCTTCAACAACACGCCGATTGGTATCGCGACGGTCGACCGCTCCGGCCGCATCATTCGCTCTAACGCCGCTTTCGCCCGCCTGTTCGGCGAGGTCATGAAGACCGACGAGGCGCGCACCATCTCTCAGGCCCTGGGTGACCGCGACCGCGCCGCGCTCGCGGTGGCCATCGCCGCCGCGGCCGAAGGCAAGGGCGATCTGCCGCCGCTCGACGCCCAGCTCGCAGCGCCGGACAGCCGGTCGGCGCGGTTCTTCGTCAGCCCGGTCGAGGATGACGAGGGCGACGACGAGGCGGCCATCGTCTATGCGCTGGACACCACCGAGCAGCGCGTGCTGGAGGTGCAGTTCGCGCAGAGCCAGAAGATGCAGGCGATCGGCCAGCTTGCGGGCGGCGTGGCGCACGACTTCAACAACGTGCTGACCGCGATCATCGGTTATTCCGATCTCCTGCTCGCCAGTCACCGGCCCACGGACCCGTCCTTCCAGGACATCATGCAGATCAAGCAGAACGCCAACCGGGCGGCGGGCCTGGTGCGGCAGCTGCTGGCCTTCTCGCGCCGCCAGACGCTGCGTCCGCAGGTGCTGGCGCTCAACGACGTGCTGGCGGAGCTGCGCATTCTCCTGGCCCGGCTCCTGGGCGAGAAGGTCTCGCTGGAGGTCGTGCATGGCCGCGACCTGTGGTTCGTCAAGGCGGACATCAACCAGTTCGAGCAGGTGGTGATCAATCTGGCGGTCAACGCCCGCGACGCCATGCCCGACGGCGGCACCCTGACGGTGCGCACCCGCAATCTGTCCGAGGCGGATGTGGCCACCTTCGGCGAGGCGGCCCTGCCGGCGGCAAACTATGTCATGATCGAGGTGCAGGACACCGGCACCGGCATGGAGCCGGAGATCCTCGACAAGATCTTCGAGCCCTTCTTCTCGACCAAGGAGGTCGGCAAGGGCACCGGCCTCGGCCTGTCCACAGTCTACGGAATCGTGAAGCAGACCGGTGGATTCGTCTTCGTGAAGAGCCGGATCGGCGAGGGCTCGGTCTTCCAGATACTCCTGCCGCAGCACGTGCCGGTCGAGGAGGCCGTGCCCGAGAAGACGGCCGATGCGCCGGCGGCGCAGGCCGACATGACCGGGCATGGCACGGTGCTGCTGGTGGAGGACGAGGATGCGGTGCGGGCCTTCGGCGCCCGCGCGCTCGCCTCGCGCGGTTACACGGTGCTGGAGGCGGCCTCGGGGGTTGAGGCGCTCGCCATTGTGGAGGAGGGCGCCGAGATCGATCTCATGGTGTCCGACGTGGTCATGCCGGAAATGGACGGCCCGACCCTGTTGAGGGAGTTGCGCGCCCGCAAGACCACCTTCCCGGTGATCTTCGTGTCGGGTTACGCGGAAGAGGCCTTCAAGAAGAACCTGGGGGAAGACGAGACTTTCGGTTTCCTGCCCAAGCCCTTCACGCTGAAGCAACTTGTCCAGGCGGTTAAGGAAACCATGCCCTGAATGTTCTAATTTTGTTCTTGTGAACAAGACGAGAACATGGCACTGTGCTCCGGCATTGAACGGCCATTCGTCGCCGTGGCATAAGGAGCGCGTCATTTCATGGCCCAGTCGATTCTCAAGCTCGTCGAAGGAAGTTCAATGGACAAGACCAAGGCGCTGGACGCCGCGCTTTCCCAGATCGAGCGGGCCTTCGGCAAGGGATCGATCATGCGGCTCGGCAAGGGCCAGCAGGTGGTCGAGATCGAGACCGTCTCGACCGGCTCGCTTGGGCTCGACATCGCGCTCGGGGTCGGTGGTCTGCCGCGCGGGCGCGTCGTGGAGATCTATGGTCCCGAGTCGTCCGGCAAGACCACGCTCGCGCTCCACACCATCGCCGAGGCCCAGAAGAAGGGCGGCGTCTGTGCCTTCGTGGATGCCGAGCATGCGCTCGATCCGATCTACGCCCGCAAGCTCGGGGTCAACCTCGACGACCTCCTGATCTCGCAGCCCGACGCGGGCGAGCAGGCGCTGGAGATCGCCGACACGTTGGTGCGTTCCGGCGCGGTCGACGTGCTGGTGGTGGATTCTGTGGCAGCGCTGGTGCCGAGGTCCGAACTTGAAGGCGAGATGGGCGAGGTCCAGCCCGGCCAGCAGGCGCGCCTGATGAGCCAGGCGCTGCGCAAGCTGACATCCTCGATCTCACGCTCGAAAACTCTAGTCATCTTCATCAATCAGATCCGTATGAAGATCGGCGTCATGTACGGCAGCCCGGAGACGACCACTGGCGGCAACGCGCTCAAGTTTTATGCTTCCGTCCGTCTCGACATCCGCCGGATCGGCGCCATCAAGGAGCGCGACGAGGTCGTCGGCAACCAGACCCGGGTCAAGGTCGTCAAGAACAAGGTCGCGCCTCCGTTCAAGCAGGTCGAATTCGACATCATGTATGGCGAGGGCGTCTCCAAGATGGGCGAGCTGATCGACCTGGGCGTCAAGGCCAACATCGTGGAAAAGTCGGGGGCCTGGTTCTCCTTCGACAGCCAGCGGCTGGGGCAGGGGCGTGAAAATTCCAAGCAGTTCCTGAAGAACAATCCCGAGGTCGCCGAACGCATCGAGAGCCTGATCCGGCAAAACTCCGGCCTGATCGGTGAAAAGATCCTGCAGGAAGGCGGTTCCGAAGGCGAGGACGACGATCTTCCGGCGGAAGATTGATTTTCGCCGGAGCGACTTTCTGGACCTGCGATCAGCCTCACGTTAAGACACTGACGGCGCGTCCTTCGGGGCGCGCCGTGCCGTTGACTGTCGGTCGCGGTGCTTGGGCGTTCTGGCGACAAGGTGAGCATCATGAGCGGCGTCAACGAGATCCGCGCGGCATTCCTGGATTTCTTCGCGAAGGAAGGGCACGAGGTGGTGCCGTCCAGCCCGCTGGTGCCACGTAACGATCCCACGCTGATGTTCACCAACGCCGGCATGGTGCAGTTCAAGAACGTCTTCACCGGTTTCGAGAAACGGCCCTATTCCACCGCTACGACGGCCCAGAAATGTGTGCGCGCGGGCGGCAAGCACAACGATCTGGAGAATGTCGGCTACACTGCCCGGCATCACACCTTCTTCGAGATGCTCGGCAACTTTTCGTTCGGTGACTACTTCAAGGAGCGCGCGATCGATCTGGCCTGGCGGCTGGTCACCAAGACCTACGGGCTCGATGCCAGCCGGTTGCTGGTGACCGTCTATCATAACGATGAGGAAGCCTTCGACCTGTGGAAGAAGATCGCGGGCTTGCCCGAGAGCCGCATCATCCGCATCGCCACGTCCGACAATTTCTGGGCCATGGG
>JBEBSP010000023.1:0-20501 GCA_040394255.1 Agaricicola taiwanensis
AGCCATTGCAGCAGGAACAACTGGACAATGATGTTGATCGCACCGTCCGCGGCCATGATGTAGCCAAGCTCGCGCGGTCCAAACGAATTTCCTTCACTGACAAAGGTTGCTTGAAGATAGTTGGCGATCTGCGAGCCATACATGCCATAGGCAAAGAAGTAGCAGAGCAGCACGACCACAAGCACTCGGATCAAAGGAGAGCTGACGATCGACCTGAATGAGACCCTCTCGAGGGAAATCTCGTTTCGGGTTGACTCATCGAAGCTGCGGGATGCTGCGTGGCTGTCCTTGATCCAGATCGCTGTTACGGAGACGCTAGCCGCGGAGAGCGCCATGGCGGCGTAGATCGGAACGGTCAGCGAGATGCCGGACAGATAACCTGTCAGGCCAGCGCCGACGATACCCCCAAGACCGACAGCGGCATTCAGAATGCCTATGGCCTGCCGCCGGTTGGCCGGGGAGCTGTGGTCTGCGGCGTAGGCGACGGCGGCGGTGAGTGTGCCGCCGGTAAAGCCGAACAGCATGCGCGCCAACAGAACGGGAAACACCGCCTCCGCCAGAGCGAGCAAAAGGAAGCTGGTAAAAGCAGTCGCTTGCGTTACCAGCAGGATTTTCTTGCGTCCCAAACGATCGGAAAGTTGACCGACAAGAGGCGCTACCACAAACTGGATGAGCGCTTCCGTGGCAATCACGATACCGAAAATGAGGGGCGTTCCGCCCATTTCCTTGAGGTGGAATGGCAAAATCGGTAAGGCAGCGGCGGCACCTGCCGCATAGAAGCTGACGCTGAGAAAGAGCGGCAGCATCACGCGCCAATCAAGTCTTGGCGCCGCCTTGGCATTACCTGCTGTCGATACGGCGGCGTTCATCTCGCGCCCCCCTGTTATTGACCGCACATGCGTCGCGGACGACCAGAGTCGCTGCGCAGGATTTGCCGTCACCCGATCAATGTGTAATATGCACATAGCTGTGATGGACGAGACTCGTCAACAAAAAAGTGCATAATGCACATTTATGTTGGCGCTTTTCTCCGATCACATATGTGTGGCGCGCACACATATGTGAGGGGGAAGAACCATGAAGGCTTTGGCCGTTCAGGAGTTCGGGAAGTCGCCGGTTTACGTGGAACTTCCCAATCCGATCGTCGGACCGGACGAGGTGCGGGCCGCCGTCAAAGCCGCCGCAATGAGCCAGGCGGTCAAGAGCAGACGGTGGTTTACCGGATGACGTTCGAATTCTGATGGGCGCGGGGCCTGAGCGGCCAACTGGACGTGTGGTTTATTGGCTGGTGACATGCTCTTGACGGCAAGATGTCCGCCAGCATTTCCATGTCAGCCACCTATTTTTCGGTAGCTGGCTGCCCGCTCATACCGTCGGCGAGCATCCGCATAAGCCGGATCAGTTCGTCGAAATCTTCGCGAGGCCAATCCCGGAACAGATTCAACGCCATCTTTTCCCGCGCCACATCGACGGCGTCTGTCGCCTCCTTTCCCCGCGGTGTGATGATGGCTTCACGCACACGCTTGTCGGTCGAGCCCGAGCGGCGCTCGACGAGTTCAAGCGCCTCAAGACGCGCAACCTGGCGGCTGACAGTCGTATAGTCCCGCCCGACACCCTCGGCCAATTCGACAACGCCGATCGGTCCCCGCCGCTCGATCGTGACGAGAAGAGGAAAAAGCGCTCGTTCGAGCGTAAGTCCGGCCATTTCCAGCAGCTGTGCGTCGCGTTCAGGGCGGTTCATAAGCATGGCTATGTCGATGAGCGAGCGGTGCAACTCGGGCAACAGCTTCCTGATATGTGTAGTATGCACCTTTTTTGTTGACACGCCAACGCCTCCTGATGATATGTGCATCATACACATTGGAGGTGGCAATGGAAGACGAAAACACTCTCGCGGTGCTGATCTGCGGTGCCGGCGCCGCCGGCCTTGCACTTGCTGTTGATCTCGCACGGCGCGGGGTGTCGTTCCGCCTGGTCGAGAAAATGGATCAGCCATTCTCCGGCTCGCGCGGAAAGGGCATCCAACCGCGAACCCAGGAAGTGTTCGAGGATCTGGGTATCATCGACCGGGTCGTCGCGGCAGGCGGCACCTATCCCCGATTGCGCGAGTATCAGGCTGATGGCGGCTATGCAGAAAGGGATGTCGCCGAGCGGGACGATCCAACGCCGGCGGAGCCTTATCACATGGCGCTGATGATCCCGCAGTTCCTGACGGAGCGGCTCATGCGCGAGCGGCTCGCGGAGTTCGGCCATCGGGTTGAATTCGGATACGAACTTGTCGGCTTCGAACAAGGCGAGGACGGCGTTACTGCGCGCTTGGTGGGACCAGTCGGCGAAGAGGTCGTCCACAGCCGCTATCTCATTGGAGCAGACGGCGGCCGCAGCTTCGTGCGGGGGGCTCTCGATGTCGGTTTTCCCGGCAAGACGCTGGGCGTGCGGGCAATGGTGGCGGATGCCGCGTTGACTGGCCTTGACCGCGAGGCCTGGCACCAGTTCAACAACGGCAACATGGAGCGTATGCTCTCGATTTGCCCGCTCGCCGGAACCGATCTTTTCCAGATTCAGGCAGTCATTCCACTCGAAGGCGACGCCGACCTTTCGGTCGATGGAATCGGACGAATGATCGCCGAGCGAACCGCGCGTAATGACGTGAAGATCCAATCGGTGACCTGGGCCTCGGCCTATTCCATGAATGCCCGGCTTGCCGACCGCTACCGGATTGGCCGCGTGCTCCTCGTCGGCGACGCTGCCCACATCCATCCGCCGACTGGCGGCCAGGGCCTCAATACCAGCATTCAGGACGCCTATAATCTGGGGTGGAAACTGGCCGCGGTCCTCAGCGGCGCTCCAGATCGTCTGCTCGACAGCTATGAAAGCGAGCGGCGTCCGGTGGCGGAATCGATGCTCGGGCTTGCAGGTGGCCTTCTCGAGGCGGCAAAGCGTGGGGAGATGCGGCGCGGCCGCGAGGTGCGCCAGCTCGACATTGGATATCCCGGGTCGCCGCTCGCCCTGGATCCATCCGGACGCGTGGGTGCCTTGCTTGCCGGAGACCGCGCTCCCGATGCACCGCTTCGCGGTGCGGCCAGATGTTCCCGACGCCTCTTCGACTTGTTCACCGGCTCGCACTGGACGCTCATCGGTTTCGAGGCAATGCGCGATATCACCAAGGGGAGAAATGGCCTGCACATTCACCGGGTTGGAGCCGGTTGCGAGCTACAGGACGTGGGTGGCCATTTCCGCGATGCCTACGAACTGGCATCCGGCGAATGGGTGCTCGTTCGACCTGACGGCTATGTCGCCGCGATCGTAACACCAGATGAGGCCTCCGCGCTCCAAACATTCTTCGCGGGGGTGGGACTGAAGGGCGCCGACGGATTGCCGCACTGAGTTGGTCGAAAGACCATGGCAGACCCCGATCCCACGAGAGCCGATCCGGTTCCTCGCAGAGACCGGGGCTTCCTGATTGACCACGATGATGTTTCTCCGCGTGGACGATCCGTCCGCCCAATCGCACCGGCTCCGACGCGGCGGAGAATGTCGTCTGGCGGTCTCTTGGGCGGCGGATGAATGCCTGATCTCTCGCTCGATCTTCGATACTTGAAATGCGTCCTGCTAGCGGCGGAGCATGACAGCTTCCGCCGCGCTGCCGCCGCGCTCGACCTGCCGCAGTCCACGGTCAGTCGGCGTATCCTGCTTCTCGAACATCGCATTGGCTTCTCACTCTTCGTGCGAGATCGGCGTGGGGTGACACTGACGGTCGCGGGTGCCGACTTTCTCAAGCAGGCGGTGGTCGCTGCGTGGCAGCTTGATCGTGCCGCTCGGTTCGCACTGGAGATTCATCGAGGCCATCGGGGCGAGTTGAACGTCGGGATATTGGCGTCACTAGCCGGAGGCTTTCTTCATGACCCAGCGGATACGGCCTGGGAGATCACTTCGGCCGGAGGCAAGCAGGCTGGCACGCTCATGGGCGAGGATCCACTCTTCGCCGGCGTGGCCCAGCGCGCGATTGCGGGCATCACGCTCGGCTACCCTCTCAACCTCTGTCGTCCATGCAATGTGCTCGATCCCAGCCCGCCATCCCGGCGATCCAGGATTGAGGTGGATGTATTGATTTTGTCGGTTTTGACGGTACTTTATCTGAGAGCTAGATTCGACGTTTGCGGTCTATGCCTCACTGCGAAACGGCCGATAGATGCCGATAGTTCACAGAATTTTTTCTGTCCTGAAATTCTAAAAACCCTAGTAAAATCAAGAGGCTAACTTTTTGACGGCTCCGGTCACAGCGCTGGGAGCCGACAAGGAAATTTTCTGTAGGAAAATCAATTCCTTAGGAGAGGAAAAATATTAGAGTGGGAATGATCCTGGCCCATCCAAACGCCGCCGAATATGCCAGACGAATCTTCAAAGCATCATCACGGCCAATGGAATTCGTAGCGGTAGTTTTGTCATAACAGATTGAAAATAAACGAAATTAATGTGGAATACGTGCAATTCGAATTGCGCTATTCCAGGATTCGCTCAAAGTGATTTCCGTCGATGCGATGCTTCCAGTGATGTTGCCCGCAACGAGGTATCAGCATGAGCGACTATGATCTGATTATTACAGGCTGCGTCGTTGGCGCGGACAGAGTGCGTGAGAACGGATACGTCGCGATCCGTGACGGTCTGGTCGAACGTGTGGGCGAGGGCGCCCCGCCTCAGAGCCGGGAGCGTCACGATTTTGGCGCGGCCTTTGTCCTGCCTGGCGCGATCGACTCACAGGTCCATTCCCTCTCTCAAAGCGGCCAGGAGGGTTTTGCCTGGTCGACGCGGTCGGCCGCATCCGGCGGCGTCACGACCATCGTCGACATGCCCTATGACGACGGCATGCTCATTTGCACCGGTGATAGGCTCGCCCGCAAAGCCCGGGAAGCGAGCGAAGAGGCGAGGGTGGACTTCGCGCTCTATGGCACGGTTCATCCGGACCATGGGACGGCGCACATCGCCGATATGGTCGCCGCTGGCGCCGCCGCGTTCAAATTTTCCACCTTCGGAACGCATCCGGAGCGGTTTCCCCGCATTCCACCCCACGTCATGCATGCCTGTTTCACCGCGATCGGCGGCCATGGCCTGGCGGCCGGCGTGCACAACGAAAACGACGAGTTCATCCGCGCGGCGGAAGCTGCACTTGTGGGTTCGGGCATCACGGACTACCGCGCCCATGGCCTGACGCGCCCTGCAATCGCCGAAGCGCTCGCCACCGCAGAAGTTTATGAAATCGGTGCGTCGGCGGGCTGTTCCGCCCACATTGTGCATTGTTCCATCGCGCGTGGCTACGAACTGTGCCGGAGCTATCGCGAGCAAGGGTTCGACACGACCATCGAAGCCTGCATCCATTACCTTGTGCTGGATGAGGAAAACGATGTCGCGCGCCTTGGCGGCAAGGCGAAGATCAATCCACCCGTGCGCTCAAGGGCCGAGGTCGACGCATTGTGGCGGCATCTGGCAGCCGGCAATGTCACGGTCGTCTCGACCGATCATGTGAGCTGGTCGGAGAACCGCAAGACCGATCCCGACATGCTCAAGAACGCGTCCGGCGTGCCCGGACTGGAAGTGCTCTATGCCCTGCTGTTGAAGGGGTTGATCGAGCGCGACCTCAGTCCCGTTTTCGCCGCGCGCCTGCTGGCGGACAATCCCGCGCGTCTGTTCCGGATCGGGCACCGCAAGGGGGCGCTTCGGCCAGGCTGTGACGCGGACATTGTCGTGATGGCGCATGATCCGCATCGATACGATCCGTCGGCGAGCGGCCACAACGTCGTCGGATGGAGTCCCTATGAGGGTATGGAGCTGCCCTACCGCCCGGTCGCCACGTTCCAGCGCGGCCGGGTCGTGTTCGACGGAACCGATGTGATCGCGGCGCCGGGCGCGGGACGCTTCGTGATGCCTGCGCGTCCGGACGCGGCAAGAGGCTGACCACTTATGGGCGACACATCCAATCTTCCCATCGACGGCGCGCGCCTCTGGACCGATCTCATGGATCTGGCAGCGATCACGGACCCCGACAGGCCTTACACCCGTCGCTCCTTCTCCGCGCTTTTCCTCGAAGGCCGCACCTGGTTGAGCCGGCGCTTTCAGGAGGCGGGTCTCGATGTGCGCATCGATGCCGGGGGCAATCTCATCGGACGCATGGAAGGAAGCGATCCCGCCGGCCGGACCATCATGATCGGATCGCATTCCGACACCGTGCCATCAGGAGGCCGATTCGACGGCACCGCCGGCGTGATAACCGCCCTTGAAGTGGTGCGCTCGCTGCGCGATGCGGGACGCACCACGCGCCATGCCATCGAAGTGGTGGACTTTCTGGCCGAGGAGCCGAGCGAGTATGGCCTTTCGTGCGTCGGCAGCCGCGCCATGACGGGCATGCTGCCCGCGCAGATGGCGGGCTACCAGGACGGTAGGGGCGAGAAACTTCTGGATGCGATCGATCGCGTCGGCGGCAGGATCGATCGCATCGGTGACGCCAGGCGTGACGACATCGCGGCCTTTTTTGAATTGCACATCGAGCAGGGGATCGTGCTGGAAACCGGCGGGATCGATCTTGGGCTCGTCACCTCGATCGCGGGCATTGCTCGGATCGAGGTCATCTTCGAGGGACGGGCCGATCACGCGGGCACCACGCCCATGGGCCTGCGGAGTGACGCGGGGGTGGCGGCCGCGCAGTGCGTCTGCGCCGTCTCCGAACTCGCTGCGTCTTATGCGTCCGCGAACCGGGGCCATTTCGTCGCTACCGCAGGTGTGGTCGACATCAGCCCGAATGCCGCCAACGTGGTGCCAGGCCGGGCGCGGCTGCTGCTTGATATCCGTTCCGAGGATCGGGTGTTCACCCACGAATTCCTGAAAGAGCTGGACGCTCGGACCCGCGACATCGCCACGGCCTGCCGGGTCGAACGCCCGGGCTGGACGGTTCTGTCGGACACGACGCCGTCCCTGTGCGATCCAGACCTGCTCGATCTGCTGCGGCAGGGCGCGGATGATCTCGGCTTCTCGACACTCTGCATGGCGTCGGGCGCGGGGCATGATGCGGCCTTTCTCACCCATGTCGCGCCGGCGGCCATGGTGTTCGTGCCGTGCCGGGACGGCCGCAGTCATGCCCCGGAAGAATGGGCCGAGCCGGATGCGATCGCAGCCGGCGCCGCCACGATTTACGAGGCCGTGCTGCGCTTCGATGCGCGGCGTCCTCAGGACACACAAGATCAGGAGAGCTGAGCATGGGACGCATTCTGCGCGCGCGCGATGTGGAGAGCGCCATCAAGGGCGGAGCGGTGTTCGCGGCCGGCGGCGGCGGCTGGGCCGATCACGGGCGCATGCTGGGCGCCGCTGCGGTGAACGCGGGCGAGCCGGAATTGGTGACCATGGACGAAGTGCCCGACGACGCATGGATCGCCACCGCCGCCGCCATAGGCGCGCCGGCGGGCACGACCGAATGGCAGATGCTCGGCGTCGATTACGTCAAGGCGGTGGAGCTGGTGCAAAAGGAGCTGGGCGCGCCGATCTATGGCCTCATCATAGGGCAGAACGGCAAGTCCAGCACGCTCAACGGCTGGCTGCCGTCCGCCCTGCTTGGCATGAAGGTCATCGATGCCGTCGGCGACATCCGGGCGCATCCCACGGGCGACATGGGCTCCATCGGCCTGGCCAACTCTCCCGAGCCGATGATCCAGTCAGCTGTCGGGGGCAACCGTGCCAGGAATGCCTATATCGAGCTGGTGGTGCGCGGCGCGACCGCCAAGGTTTCCCCCATCCTGCGCACGGCATCCGACATGTCGGGCGGGTTCATCGCATCATGCCGCAATCCGGTGAGAGCGTCCTATGTCCGCCGCCACGCGGCGCTTGGGGGCATATCCATGGCGCTGGCGCTGGGTGAGGCCATACTGGCGGCCGAGCCGAAAGGCGGGGCGGCTGTGATCGACGCCATCTGCACCCAGACCCGGGGTGAAATCATCGCCCGTGGAAAGGTCTCGCGCAAAAGCGTGGTCTATACGCCTGAGGCATTCGATATCGGCACCCTGACCGTCGGCGACGGCGGTGGCGCCTGCACGCTGCACGTCATGAACGAATACATGGCCGCCTACGACAGCGCCGGCGAACGGACGGCGTGTTACCCAGATGTCATCACGACCCTCGACACCAATGGCGTCCCCGTCAGCGTGGGTGAAGTGACCGAGGGCATGGAACTGCTGGTGTTGCGGATACCCAAGACGGTCATCCCGCTGTCATCGAGCGTTACCGATCCTGCCGTCTATCCGGTGGTGGAAGCCGCGCTGGGCATTCGTCTCACCGACTATGCGCTGAGTTGATCGAAGGCGTCTGAATCCTCGGCGCTTTCGGTCAGGGGTCCGAAGCCGGCCCGGGCCAGGTGCCGGCGCAGGGCATGGATCAGTCCGTGTTCGATCTCGGTCAGGCTGCGGTCTGTCGAGAACATGATCGAAAGCCGGCGGCGGATGACAGGATCGGCGATCGGATTGAACGTGAAGATGCCATCCGACACATAGGGACGGATGGCCGTTTCGGGCAGGATCGTCGCGAACTGCATGTCGCGGACAAGCGCCAGGGTCATGGCAAAGGAGCCGACCTCCATGCGCGGCGTCACGCGCAAGCCGCGTTTGGAAGCGGCGCGTTCGACCATCTGGCGCAAACCGAAGGTTTCGTTGGGCAGAATGAGCGGCAGGCTGACCGCCTGCGCGAGCGAGATCGGCCCGTGTGGAAGCGGCGCCGCGCTCCGGTGCGAGACGATCCCCAGGACGTCCTGACTGTGCAGATCGAGCTGTGATGAATGCGACAGATGGGTCTCCACCAGCGCCATGCTGACGGCGCCGCTTTCCACCCAGCGGTAAAGCGTACCTGCTGGAGCTTCGAGTATCTTCAGGCTCACGAGTGGATGGGAACGCGTCCACTCCTTCACGGTCTCGCTCAGCGCGTCGACGAGGGGACCGGTGTGGTTGATCAGCGGTACGATCCCGATGGATAGGCGCTGGTGCTGCGCTGCCGCCATGTGGGCTGCCTGAAAGGTCAGTTGATCGCAACGCCCTACGGCCAGCCGGACCACCTGTGCGAACCTGTGCGCATGATGCGTGGGTTCGAGACCGGAACTGCGGCGATGGAAAAGCGGCTTTCTGAGCGTGGCTTCCAGCTTGCGAAGCTGGCTGGACAAGGCCGGCTGGACGATGTGCAGCGCCCGCGCCGCCGCCGCCATGCTCGGTTGGTCGTACAGCATCAGAAAATAGCGCATCTGCCTGAGCGTAAGCTGCGGTTTCCGGATGGCGGGCGTGCCCGGCGTCTCAATGTGCTGCCGAAGCAGGGCAAGGTAGCGTCGGGCCATTACGCCCTCGGATGACCGGGCGATGATCGGGCTGCTCATATCTTCAGGAAGAATGATGAAATCGGCGTCTCCCCCGAGCACGCCGGCAATAAGGGCGCGGGGAGCGAGCAGGGCGGTTGCGGTTGCCTCGCCGGTTTGCCGTGCGAAGGTTTCGACATCCATGATGCCGGGATCGGCGAGATCGTGTCGCGAGCAATAGGCGCGGATGCGGCCTGTCTGGGCGACAGGCAACGGCGGTATCACGAGACGGAGCCGGCGCAGGCCGTCGAGGTCGATGCGTCCTTCCGGTCCGGCGCGGCGGTCCGACGACATGACGGCTGCCCATTCATCGTGGAACAGCACCATGTCACCGCCGTTTGCACCGTCGCCATAATCGAGCACGATATCGCCGGCGGTGCTGGGCGCGCTCTGGGGATCTGCATCGGGAGGCGTCATCGTCCCGCAGTGAAAGCGCATCTCGACAATCACATTGGGGTGCTCTTTCCGCAGAGCCTGGACGGCAAGACGCGTCGCCCGCGAAAGACGGCCCGGAGCAAGCGGCAGCGGCGACGTGACCATCAGGCATTCGACGGGCGGTAGCTCCTCGTGATCGAGTATGGTTTCGGCCAGTTCCGCGAGTTGCAGCACCGGCTCGATACGCTGATGCAGCCAGTTCGCCGCGTCTGTGGGTGCGCGCTTATGAGGGCCGCGCTGGATGAGCGGCAGCCCGAATTCTTTTTCGAGGGACGTTATGCTTTCGCTCAACGTCGAAGGAGATATGCCGTAAGCCACCGCTGCCTCGAAGTACTTCGAGGCATGAAAAGTGGAAGTGAAATAGGAAAACCTTTTAAGCTGCATCAGACATCTCGCCTAAGGTCCGCCAATGGCAGCCCAACCCGAAAATGGGTGGCATTGCGCAGCCTGTCCATAGGCGATTGCGGCAAGGCGATACCGCATCACTTGTCCGGTATAACGTATATGCCCTGACGGGTTTTCAGCTGTCCCGCTGCCGCAGCATACAATAGGCTGCCGCTGAACCTTGATGTTTGCGAGAGACCTCGATGCAGGAAAAGGATGTGCGCCAGTCGGGGTTCAGGACCACCCAGGGAAGGTTGTCTGAACCTCTGCTCGCAAGCCTGGATCGGCACCGGTCCGACAAGATACGCGAAAAGCTCCACGCCGTTCACGCCTTCGACAAGGCGCATCTGGTGATGCTGATCGAGCGTGGGTTCGTGTCCCGCGCTGATGGCGTAAAGCTGCTGATGGCGTTGCGCGGAATGGAAGCGGATGGTGTTCTGGAGAGCCGCCTTGCTGGTGGTGGTGGGCTGCATTCGGGAGAATATTACCTGACATCGCGGCTGGGACCGGACCTTGGCGGGCAGGTCCATCTGGGACGAAGCTCGGCGGACCTGTCGGGTGTGAGCCGTCGCATGCTCCTGAGAGAGACGCTTCTCGATGTTCTCGCAAAGCTGAACGCGCTGCGGTCCGCGATAGCCGCCATGATCCCGCTTCATGTCGGGACGGTGATGCCCGCCTACACCCATGGCCAGCATGCCCAACCGACCACCTTTGCCCATTGGCTGGCCATGTGGGAAACGGTCTTTGCCCGCGACCATTCCAGGCTGCGCGAGACGCTGGAACGCGTGAACAGATCACCCGCCGGAGCGGCGGCCGTCACGGGAACCGACTTTGACATCGACCGGCCGCGTGTGGCGCATCTGCTGGGATTCAGCGGCACGCTGGCGAACACCATGGATGCCACCCTCAGCAATGACGTGTTCATCGAATGCATGTGCGGTGTCGCGCTTCTGGCGGGCAACATATCCCGTCTGTCCGAGGATCTGCTGTTCTGGGCGTCCCATGAAGCGTCGATGATCTCGATCCCGGATCGCTTCTGCGACACCAGCTCGATCATGGCGCAGAAGCGCAATCCCTATGTCCTGCATGAGATGCGTGCCCTGACCGTGGAGGCTGCCGCCGCGTTGAACACGGCCATCGGCGTGGAAGCGGGAACCACCGGCCAATCGGTGCTGGCGCGCAAGCTGTCGGAAGGCGCAGCCTGGCGCACCTTCGCAACCCTCGGCGCACGTCTCGACGAGGTCGTGGATCTGCTTCCGTCCATGGCTATCCGCGCCGATCGGATGCGCGAACTGGCGGAAGGCAACTGGAGCCAGGCAACCGATGTCGCGGGCGCGCTCGTGCGCGAGTGCGGGCTGGCATGGCGGCAAGCCCATCAGGTGGTGGCGATCATGATGCGCTACTGCGAGGAGGAGCGGCTCCGGCCGGGTGATGTGACCGTCGGTCTGGTCGAGCGCGCCATGCGTGAATACGGGTTGGAGCCGCGTGCACTCGATCCCGGCGTCCTGCGGGATGCTTTGAGCGTGGACGTATTCGTGCGGCGCAGGACGCTTGAAGGCGGGCCGGCTCCCGAAAGCGTCCTCGCAGATCTTGCATCCCTGCGCCGTCAACTTGACAGCGATACGGAGTGGCTTGACGCCTTCGTCGAAGGTGTGAAGGCCGGCGAAACGGCCCTTGAGTGTGCGATCGACGACATCCTGCGGGCCGCCTGACCCGGCGGTTTGCTTGACGCATTGGTTGAGAGACGCGACTATCCACCCTTGTGCTTGCCATGACGCGCGACGGCGCCTCGGGGATGCCCCACGCTTAAGGATGCGCCGTGGATACGGCTACGTTGCTGACGTCATACATGGTCCTGCGTGAGGGATCGGTCAGGGCTGTGGCCCGGCGTTTGGGACGGCCGGTCTCGACGGTATCCGATTCCGTTACCCGCCTTGAGCATGCCCTTGCCGTTCCTCTCGTGAGCCGCAGCAACGGCACACTGGCGCGGTCCCTGGCTGCAGAGAACATATGCCATGATATCGGCGAGATCATCGCCGGTTTGCGTGATCTGGCCGAGGTCGCGGGCGTTCCGGCAGGCGGTGACGGCGAGGATGACATGGCTCCCGGCGCAATGGAGTGGCTGGTCAGTCATGCCATGTCGCTTCTGTCGCTGGAGCGGTACGTCGAAGTCGTGCGCGCCGGAAGCATTCGGCGCGCCGCGCGTCGGTTGCTGATCGGCCAGCCGCAACTTTCGAGGCAGATGGCTCATCTTGAGGCAACGCTCGGCCGCAAGCTTCTGGCCCGGACCGGCACGGGGTGCGTGCCGACGGAGGCAGGCGAGGCGGCCTATGAAATCGCGCTCGCCTTGAGCGCGGGCTGGCGCGCGCTGACATCGCCGTCGAACGTCCGCTTTTCGCGCGAACAGAAAACGGTGCGCTTCGGCACGATCATCCCCATCAGCTACGAAAGCCGCACCGCGAAGCTTCTGGCGCGTCTGGTGGCGATGTGGAGCGTGAAGCGCACGCATCACCATCTGTTCATGAGCTGCATGACGGCGCAGTCGCTTATGGATGGCATGAGGGACAGGCAGTTCGATGTCGCCCTGATCGATGCCGCATCCGCGGACAAGGCCTTCGAGCAGCGGCCGATCTTCTCGTCCGAACTCGCCATCGTCGGCCCTCGCGGCGTCGCCGCGGCATTCCACGACGGCAGCCTGCCATCACGCCATCCCCTTGCAATTCCCAGCCGGCGCAGCGGGCTCCGTCCCGTCATCGCCGCGGTGCTGGCGTCGGGAGGGTACGACCATGACCGATGGACAGCCGGCATGGTCGAGCTGGATTCCATCTCGATCATCCTCAGCCTCGTCATCTCGCAAGGGTATGTTTCCGTATTTCCAGTGGATGCGGTGCCAAAGAACGTGGCCGGGATAGAGATCATCCGCCCGGAGAGCGCACCCCCGATTTCATTTCATCTGGTCTGGCAGGCGACCCCCGTTGCACGTTCTGCTGCGTCCGAAATCGCAGATCTGCTGGACGCAAGCTTGGTGTAGCTTCGGCGCTCCAATACCGATGCTACTGTTCATGGGACATCCGATATCACATGTCCGGAATATGGGATATCCACGATCCGGCAAACTCCTTATAGACTTCATAGTGGAATATTCGAATGGGTAATGGCGCTCTATAGTAAGTATATTTCGGCGTCATTTGACAGTATAATTTGGTATTATTTATCCGCGGCGCTGGTCTGGCCTGGTGCGGTGAATGTGCCGATGGAGTGACGCCGTGTTTGAAAATTCATGCTTCCTCGTGGCTGACCATGGTGGCAATCCGTGAGCATCACCGTAGAGAATATATACAAATCCTATGGAGATGCGCGCGCGGTGGCCGGCATCGACCTTGTGGTTCCCGATGGGCACATGGTGGTGCTGCTCGGACCATCCGGTTGCGGCAAGACGACGACGATGCGCTGCATCGCGGGCCTTGAGACACCGGACAGCGGCCGGATCATGATCGATGGCAGGCCTGTATTTGACAGCGCGTCCGGGATCGATGTCGCCGTCAACAAGCGCAACGTGGGCATGGTGTTCCAGTCCTATGCCATCTGGCCGCATATGACGGTGTTCGAGAACGTCGCCTTTCCACTCACCATGCAGGGCATCGGCGGCACGGAACTGCAGGAGCGCACGTTCGAAGCCCTGGAGCAGGTGGGGCTCGCCGATTACGCCAAGCGAGGCTCGAGCGCTTTGAGCGGTGGGCAGATGCAGCGCGTGGCATTGGCGCGAAGCCTCGTCATGAGGCCGGCGGTCCTGCTGTTTGACGAGCCGCTCAGCAATCTCGATGCGCGTCTGCGCGATCGTCTGCGCGTTCAGCTTCGGGAGTTGCAGGTCGAACTGAAGATCACCGGCATTTACGTGACGCACGATCAGCAGGAAGCGCTGGCGCTGGCCGATCAGATCGTCGTCATGGAGCAAGGCAAGATTTTGCAGATAGGTGATCCGGTCGACATCTATCAGAACCCGAAATCAAGTCATATCGCTGAGTTCCTGGGCTATTCCAACATATTCCCCCTCGCATCCATAGAAGAAGCGGATGGGCTGAGAAGGATAGAGATCAGGGAGGGAGGGCGCCGGCTGGTTGCTGCTGCGGGATATTCTGTTCCTGACGGAGAGGACGCCGCCATCTGCGTGCGGCCGGACGACATATCCATTCAGCATGTGGCAGACGGCAGCGCGCCGCCGGAGAGCGGAAACACCTTCGTGGGACGCGTGACGCTCGCCAGTTTTCTCGGCTCGCATATGCTGTATCGCGTTCGGGACGACGATGATGCAGTCTGGGAAGTCCTGAGCAAGGACATTTCCCGCGACATCACCGTCGGATCACGTGCGGCCCTCACCATTCATGCCGATGCGATCAAGGTGCTTCCGGTCCGATGACACACTCTGCACGCATACCGGCGCAAGCACCGCTCAAGGCTGGCCTGTTCAAGCGCGGAACCCTTGGGTATCTCGTCGTTCTCGTGCTGGCGCTGATGCTGTTCCTGATGGTCATCGTTCCGCTTCTGATGATCGTCTTCGCATCGTTTACGAATGTGATCCCGTTCTCGGGCGCAACCAGCTTCATCGTAACACTGGACAACTACATCAATCTGTTCCGCTCGGATTTGGGTGAGGTGATCTCGAACACGCTGATCGTGTCCCTGGGCGGAATGGTCATGGCCGTATCCATAGGATCGCTGCTGGCCTGGCTCGGTGCGCGCACCGACATTCCCCTGAAGCCGCTGGTCCACATCGCGGGCATCATGCCGCTCTTCGTGTCGCTCGTCGTCGCGTCGGTCACCTGGTCGTTTCTGGGGGCAGGGCGCTCCGGCTATCTCAACATCATTTTCGACAGCCTCGGCATACCGCTGCAGATCGAGTTGAGGTCCCTGGCGGGCATCACCTTCATTCATGGACTGTACTTCGTCCCCTATTCCTACATCTTCGTCTACAGCGCCCTCACGCTGGTCAATCCTGATCTGGAACAGGCCGCCAGCGTGCATGGAGCCGGCCTTCGTCAGGTCGTGAACCGCATCACGTTTCCTCTGGTGCGGCCCGCGCTTTTGAGCGCTGCGCTCCTCAGCTTCGTGTCCATGGCCGAAGAGTTCCCCGTTCCGGCGATCCTCGGCGCTCCGGTCGGCATCGAAACGCTGTCGATCCGTATTTTCAATCTGATGACGCGTGTTCCGGGCGAGCCGAACCAGGCCGCCGCCGCCAGCGTGCTGCTCACGGCGATCGTCTGTTTCCTCGTCTACACGCAACGGCGCGTGCTGCGCGGGCGCGATTACCGCACGGTGACGGGTAAGGGGATGCCCAACCGTCCCATCCGCCTGCGCGGCCTGAAGCCCTTTGCTGTGATCTTCGTGCTTCTGTACTCCTTTGTTTCTCTCGGTCTGCCGGTCATCGCGCTGATTCTGGGCGCGACGCGCTCCAATCTCTATGTCGCCGACGCCGCAGCGCTGTTCGATGTGAGCCAGCTCACCACGAAGTTCATCATCGCGACCCTGAATGATCCCACAGTCCAGCGCGGTCTGCTCAACAGCCTGGTGACAGGCCTTGCCACCGCCATCTTCGGTACAGCGTTCTACTTCGTCATCGTCTACGTGGTGAACCGCACGCACCTGCCGGGCCGCCAGATCCTGGACTACATGGCGATGATGCCGCTCGGCCTGCCTGCTCTTGTGATGGGTCTCGGCGTCCTCTGGACATGGCTTGCGCTGCCGGTCCCGATCTACGGCACGCTCATCATTCTCGTGGTCGCCTTCATCACCCGATACATCCCCCAGGGCGTGCGGGCGATCACGTCCAGCATCGCGCAAATCCACAACGACCTTGAGGAGGCCGCGATGATATCCGGCGCCAGCAGGGCGCAGGCGGTGGCGAAGATCACGTTGCCCTTGATGCGCGGCGCCGTCATCTCGGCCTGCTTCCTGATACTTGTGCTGGCCATGCGGGAGCTTACGTCGTCACTTCTTCTTTATACGACAAATACAAGAGTACTATCCATCGTAATATACGAAGCTTATGAGCAAGGATTATGGACAACAGTGGCGTCGATAAGCTTGATTTACACGGCTCTTCTTGTGGTCGTGACGATCGCGGGACGGCGTTGGATGCGAACTGAATTCTGAATGGCCTGAACACACGCAGATTCGGAGGTATAGAATGTACAATCAGCTAAGTCGCGGATGTGTCCGCGCTCTCGTCGGGCTCATGCTCGCCGGGGGGATGGCCCAGGGCGCGCATGCTCAGGCCCTGGTCGTCGATGGCGAGGAGATCGCCAGCGCGGATCTCATGGCCAAGGCGAAGGCCGAAGGCAAGATCGTCATCTACAGCACGCTTGCCGAACGCATGTTCGCGCCGGCCAAGAAGGCCTTCATCGAAGACACCGGCCTGGAAGTCGAGCACATCAATCTGATCACGCCGCGCCTCTATGCTCGCGCAACGTCCGAATTCACCGCGGGCAAGCTCGTGGCCGACTGGGTGGACACCACCGATCCCCTGTTGACCCGGGAGCTTGTCAAGGTCGGCGTGCTGGGGCGTCCCCACAAGGTGCCGTCCTTTGACGCCTTGCCTGCGGGCGACCGCGATTCCGAGGGGAACTGGTACACCATGTTCCGCACGCCGATCATCCTCGGCGTCAACACCGCCGTAGTTGCCGAGAAGGACATGCCAAAGAGCTGGAACGACATTCTCGATCCGAAATGGGCGGGCAAGATCGGTACGGCGTCGATCGACGGCGGTGGAAGCTGGTTCCACGCCTTCGCCTATCTGCGCGATGAAATCAGCGAGGACTATTGGAAAAAGCTGGCGGCGCAAAAGCCGAAAATCTATCCCTCGTCGGCTCCGATGCTCGCGGATCTGCTGCGCGGCGAGACCAGTATCGCCTTCAATGCACCCGCATCGATCATAACGCAGATCGAGGCCGGCGCGCCGGTGACGGCGATCTTCCCGGAAGAAGGGGCGAGCGCTTATGCCACCACGGGCGGGATCACGACGACGGCCCCGCATCCTCACGCGGCGATGTTGTTCGTCAACTGGCTGACCAGCAAGCGCGGAAGCACCGTCATCGCGGAGTCCGGCATCTACGGCGTGCATCCCGATGCGCCGCCGCCATCGCATCCCGTCATCAAGTTCCCGCCGATCAGCAAGCTGTGGAGCATGGATCTCGAAAAGTGGGACAAGATGCGCGCCAGCTACACCACCGAGTGGCGCGAGGCCTTCGGCGTGAAGTGACATGATCGGGTGACGCGGGCAGTCAAACGCGGTCGCGTCACCCTCCAATATCCATGCCGCCGAACCCGCGAGAGCACCGGATGGGGCTGCTCGCGGGAAGTCCGGCCAGGCCAGGACCTTGCATCCGTTCAACGAGGGCATGATGACGACCCCCCATTTTCCGGTCCCGGGTGGATCCGTTCTGCGCGCCAAGGGCTGGCGGCAGGAAGCACTGCTGCGCCTGTTGGAAAACGTGCTTTCGGTCGGCGAGGATCCTCAGAATCTTGTCGTCTACGCAGCCCTGGGAAAGGCCGCGCGCAACTGGAAGGCGCACGAGCGGATCGTCCATGCGCTGAAGACCATGGACGAGGATCAGACGCTGATCATCCAATCCGGCAAGCCGATCGGCTTGCTGCGGACCCACGCACAGGCGCCATTGGTCATCATGGCCAACTGCAACATGGTGGGCCAATGGGCGAAGCCCGAGATTTTCTACGACCTCGAAGAGAAGGGCCTGATCTGCTGGGGCGGTCTGACCGCCGGCGCGTGGCAGTACATCGGTAGCCAGGGCGTGATCCAGGGCACCTATGAAATATTCATGCGCATCGCGGAGAAGCGCTTCGGCCCCGATCTGCGCGGCCGGTTCGTGCTGACGGCCGGACTGGGCGGCATGGGAGGCTCGCAGCCGCTCGCGGGCCGCATGGCCGGTGCGGCGACCCTGTGTGTGGATGTGGACCCGGAGCGGGCGGAGAAACGCAAGGCCATCGGCTATCTGGATCGGATCGCGCCGGATCTCGACAGCGCACTCGCCGATATCGCGCGCGCCACATTGGCCCGCGAGGCCGTGTCGATCGGGCTGGTCGGCAACGCCGCGGAGGTTTACCCGGAGATCGCGCGGCGGGGCATCGTACCCGATGTGGTGACGGACCAGACATCGGCGCACGATCTCGTCTACGGCTACATTCCGAAGGGGTTCACCCTCGATGAGGCCCGGGCCCTGCGCAAGACGGATCCAGAGCGCCTGATGGCGGCGAGCCGCGCCTCGATCGCGGAGCATGTCCGCGCCATGCTCGAATTCCAGGCGCGCGGCGCGGAAGTCTTTGACAACGGCAACATGATACGGACCCAGGCGCGGGACGGCGGCGTCGCCAACGCGTTCGACATTCCGATTTTCACGGAAGCCTATCTCCGCCCGCTGTTCTGTCGTGCCATCGGTCCATTCCGCTGGATTGCCCTTTCGGGCAATCCGGACGACATCTGGAAGATCGATCAACTGGTTTTGGAGCGTTTCGCCGACAATCACAGCGTCACGAACTGGATTCGGCTCGCGCGGGAGAACATTCTGTTCGAGGGGCTGCCGGCGCGCATCGCCTGGCTCGGTCATGGAGCGCGCACCGAACTGGCTCTCGCGGTCAACGATCTTGTCCGCAAGGGTGAACTGTCGGGACCCATCGCCTTTTCGCGCGACCATCTCGACGCCGGCTCCATGGCCCATCCAAACATCATGACCGAGCACATGAGGGACGGTTCCGACGTCATCGCGGACTGGCCATTGCTGGACGCCATGGCGCTGTGCGCATCCATGGCGGATCTCGTCGCGATCCACTCGGGCGGTGGAGGCTATTCCGGCTTCATGACCAGCGCGGGCGTGACACTGGTCGCGGACGGAAGCGCCGAGGCTGACCTGCGCCTGTCGCACAGCCTGACCAACGACACCTCCATCGGCATCATGCGCTATGCCGACGCCGGTTACGAAGAGGCCAGGGAGGAAGCCGCAAGCAAGGGCGTCGACTGGTTCGAGCTGAGCGCGTGACACCGCAGAACGGAAACAGCATGACCGATACGCCCGCCGGTACCCAGTCGCTGCCACGGCTTCTGACGGAACTGAAGCTGCGGGGTATCACGATGCGCACCCGCATCGTGATCTCGCCGATGTGCCAGTATCGTTCGGTCGAGGGCGGCCCGACGGATTGGCATCTGGTGCATCTCGGTAAGTTCGCCATAGGCGGTGCGGGCGTCATCTTCACGGAAGAGACCGCCGTCGAGGAACGTGGCCGGAAGACGTATGACTGCGCGGGCCTCTACACCGATAGCCATGTCACGCAGTACCGGCGCATCACCGAATTCATCAAGTCGCTCGGGGCCGTTCCGGCGATCCAGCTCGGCCATGCCGGACGTCAGGCATCCTGCCATGGCGCCATGCGCAAGTGGGCGCCGCTGACCGAGGCCGATGCGGCGGCAGGCCTGCCACCCTGGACCGGTGTGGCGCCGAGCCCGATACCCGCTGGGCCGGGGGCTCATATCCCGACCGAGATGTCGCGCGAGGACATCGCCGCGATGGTCGAAACATGGAAGCTCGCGGCCAAAAGGGCCACCGATGCCGGTTTTGACATCTGCGAAATCCACGGCGGACACGGCTATCTGATCCACCAGTTTCTGTCGCCCGTCAGCAACAAGCGGACCGACGCCTATGGCGGCGACCGGGCGGGCCGGATGGCCTTTGCGCTCGAGATCGCGGAGGCGGTGCGTTCGGTGTGGCCTGCGGACAGTCCGGTGTTCTACCGTGCCTCGGTGGTGGACGGTAAAGGCGGCGAGTGGTTCGTCGAGGACACGATTGCGCTCGCCCATGGTCTCAAGGAGCGCGGAATCGATGTGCTCGACTGCTCATCGGGCGGTATGTCGGGAACAAGCTCCTTTCCGTTGGTTCCGCGGGTTCCGGGGTACCATGTGAGTTACTCGGCCACGATCCGGCGTGAGGTGGGCATTTCGACGATGGTGGTCGGCGGCATCAGCGATCCGCACCATGCCGAAGCGATCCTTCAGGATGGCGATGCCGATCTGATCGCGATCGCGCGTCCGGCCATGTATGAGACCGAGTGGCCTGTTCATGCGGCCATCGCGCTTGGTGTGTCCGATCCATACCGATTTTTCCCCGAGGACTACGCTTATCGTCTGCGGGCGCGAGAACAGACGCAACAGACCGTTCCGGGGGATCAGCCTGTCCGGATTCCCTATTCAGAAAATCATTCCGAACCGTACCGGTGGTTTGTCAGGGAAGAATAGCGGCGCCAC